>CANHUF010000274.1 GCA_947463715.1 Sphingobacteriales bacterium | reverse complement strand
TTTTTGACCTAGGCATATTTGATAATGATGGATTCAATAACATTGGCTGCATCCTCACATTTGTCGGTTGCAATTTCCATCACCTGGTATATTTCCCTTTTTTTGATTACTTCCTTGAAATCATTTTCGTTGTTGAATAACATTTCGATACTCATATCAAAAACATCATCAGCCTGGTTCTCAATACTGTTGATTTTGACCAATGCCTCAGTCATCTCCCTTAAATTCTTCATATTTCTCAGTCCGTTGACTGCCTTTTTTATTTCAACAGTTCCCTGCAGAATCAATTCAGACATTTTATGAATCCCTGTATCGTTGGGATTGATTTTGTAGAAGTTGATTTTTTTGGCTGATGCATAAATATAATCCGCAATATCATCAAGCGCAGTTGCAAGCATGTGTATATCTTCCCTGTCAAGCGGCGTTATGAAGTTTCTACCCAATTCCGTGAATAAGGTGTGTGTGGAGTCATCATTTTTGTGTTCCATGTGCTCAATCTGGCCAAGGATACTGGCTCTTTTGTCTTCATCAGATTCATACACCATTTCCTGTAATAATCCTCCCATCTTATGAACCGTTACTGCCACCTCTTCAAACAAACTGTAGAAGATTCTGTCTTTTGGGAGGAAAATTTTAAAAAAGGAATTTGTAGCCATTGATTTGAGTGATTTGGTCAGTAAATAGGTTTTTAATAAGCCGGATCTTTTAATATTGGAAAGGGTAAAGGTATCCCTTTATTTTCAGCTCAAAGTTGATTAATGCTGTTGAACTGATGCCCCCTTTTACATTACCAAATTGTTAACAATCCGTTAGAGCTGTGGACTTTAAAGTGTTTTCAAAAACCTCAATGTTGACTGACCTTGATTGGTTTGGATTTTCAGGTAATAAATGCCGCCTGATTTAAGTTTACCCGCCAATGCTGAGCCAGGAAAACTGATGTTTTTTAACCCCGACGATTGAACCCCTTTGAAAAGATTTCCCAGTTTAATGCCATTGGCACTCATTAGGGAGATTACAACTTCTCCAGATTTTGGTAAAACGTACTTGATATTGAGCTCATTTTTTACAGGATTAGGGTAAATAATGGTCTGTAAATCGAGCTCAGGCATAACGGGATTGAATAGTGCTGTAACCAGGGAGTTGCTGAGGTCCCGGTTCAGGTAAACATGGTATTCACCGGGTTGCAGGCTGATGGAGCTGCTTGTGCCGGTTACGTTGATAGATGTTTTGGTGAGATAACTGTACCAAGTTCCACTTGTTGGAAAGTTAACATTGGTTGTCCTGGCAGACAAGTCGAAATTCCCAACAACCACTATTTTGAGCGAATCAGTATTTACCTGAATTGTTTTTACTGTTCCAGCGAGGTCCATCGTATAATTATTCCCGGTGAAGGTTGAGATAAATGAAGGGTTCTGGCGAAGCCGAAGAAGATTGGCATAGACATCATAAAGTGCTCTTTTTGAAACATCCCCAAAATTTCCCCAAACCAATGGTTTATTGTCTAGCCTGCAGTTGTTGTTAACTGTTCCGTTTGTGCAGGTGTTTATCGAGTAAGGGAATCCGATTTCTCCGAATTGCCAAAGCATTTTAGGTCCAGGTATCATTGCCCAGAAAGCTGCGGCCTGTCCCATTCTTTTGAGTGCAACCACGGAGTCTCGGGTAGAATAGGAGACAGACTGGTTGCCGAAATTTAGGTTTTTGTACATCAGTCTTTCCTCGTCATGGCTTTCCATATATCCCACCAGATGTTGTTTTTCCCAGCCTCTTCTTTGTGCACTGATACCACCAAAGTCACTGTCTTGCGCATAGCCCATGGTTGCCTGGTTGAAGTTAAAATTGCCGTTCCCCCAGAGCATCATACCATAATTGGCCAGTTCTCGTTCTTCGGAATTGTCGGCAAAATGTTCAAGAATGCAGTAAGAGCCCGGTGAAACAGCCTGCATGGTGTCATAAATCCTTTTCCAGGTAGCCACCCTGGATGCATCATAATTTCCCCATGCTGAAACATTGTTGGGGTTGTTGGTTTGGGTAAAACCTTTTGACAAATCCCATCTGAATCCGTCTATTTTATACCTCGTCAGCCAGTGCCTAACTACCCTAGCTACAAGGTCTTTTGTTGCAGAAGATTCATGGTTGAAGTCATACCCCACATTAAAGGGGTGTCTGGCATCCGGATTTAACCAGGGATTATCAGTGGCGGGTTTATTGCCAGCACCATCCCAATACATGAGTGCATGTGGGGATGATCCAAAGGCATGGTTTAAAACCATATCCATGATCACTGCAATACCTTGTCTGTGACATTCATCGATGAAATCCCTAATGGCATTTTCTGTACCATAAAACTTATCCGGGGCAAAGAAATAATTTGGGTTATAACCCCAGCTCAGGTTTCCTTCAAATTCTGAAAATGGCATTAAACCGATCGTATTAACCCCCAGCTTTTTCAGATAACTTAAAGTGTCTTTTAATGTCTGAAAGTTCCGAGTTGCCACAAAATCCCTGAGTAATAATTCATAAATAATTAGGTTTTGCTTTTCAGGTCTTTTGAAGTTTTGGATTTTCCAGGAATAAGATGGTTTGCCTGGATGCAACACACTCACGATTCCTGATGTTTTTCCTGTAGGATAGGATTTTAAACCCGGGTAAGTTGTGGCCGGAATGGTATTGTCGTTGTTGGGGTCAAGTACTTTTTCCGTATTAAAATCGGCCACTTTGAGGGTTCCGTCTATCAGGAACTGGTAGGCATATTCTGCTCCCGGATTCAGTTTTCCAATCCTGATCCAGAACCTTGTACCATCAGGCGTTTTATTCATTTGAAAAGTTTCTGATTCGGTCCAGTTGTTGAAATCCCCCAAAACCGAAACCCTCCCTTTACCGGGAGCATAGAGTACCAGGTAAGCACTTGTATCCCCAGGTTCATAAGTAATTCCATCTACAATTCCTTCCGGAAGCGGTTTTACCGATGCTGGTCCGGGTACAAAAAATTGGATACTGTCTTTTACCACTGTTCCGCCCGGAAATTGACCTTCTGCGATTATTTTTTGCGTACCACCTGTTTGCAGCAATGTGTTGGCTGAAATAGTTGAAGCTCCAGATGCTGAACTGATAATGTTGCCATTGAAAAATAGTTTAAGATCAGCAGCTCCATTTGTGTTTGCAGTGATACTGATGCTTTCCCCAATTTTTTTGTCAATTGCCTGCAGGCTTCTGTTGAAGTAGGGTTTGGATACAGGTTCATCGATGCGCACAAAATTGCCATTGTCGTATACGGGGATATACATATCCGAGCCATCATCATTTCTCAATACTTTGTTGCCGTTACCTGATCTGAAAAGGATAGCTATCTTTTGGATTTTTTCTGTGCTGTTGGTTATCCCGAAGAAATTTCTCAAACCGCCACTGATGGTGAATGTCCATTCATTATTGCCAGATGCAGGAGCGTTAGCTGCTCCAAGTGTAGTAGCCCAGGTGAATTTGACGTATTTCCAGTCGGCTGCATTACTGCTCAGGTTGGTAATTGCACCAATATGAACATAAACATCTGTTGCAGGCAAGTGGTCTGCTAAACCCTTATTACCTGCATTGGCATTTGCTGATATACTTATGATAGTGGAGGTTTCCTGAATGAACGCAGGACTCCACCTGAGCACTTGTGTATTCCCTGCAAGAAATGCAATCAGGGTTATGGAAAGCAGTAATGTCTTTTTCATGATTCGTTTATGTTAGTGTACTATTTACACATAAACGAATATACCTAATATTTGATTAACCTGAATAATTTGTAAAACAGGAAGAAATGCATGATTGCCAAAGCTTCAAAAACCAGTATATACCAGGGCCAGTTTCCGATGATGAGTGGGTTGTCTACGATTGGAGGGCTCGAAAGAAACATGTAGTTTGAGCCGGTGCTCCAGTTGAATAATCCAATTCCCAGGGCTATAAACTGGATGATGACGAACGTTTTTAGCCAGGAGTTTTTTTCAGGTCTAAACCTGTGGTGAATGATCATGAATGAACATATCAGGAGCAGGCTGCCATGTGTAATAAAGTAACTGTAGAAGAAAAAACCCTGATCACCCAGATCAAATTCAGGGGTAATCATTGCGTGTATTCCGCCGGTTAGTCCGAAATAGAAAAACACCTGTGCCAGTGCGGTATTGAACCTGAATAATAAAATCATGCCAATGATGTTGCTGATACCGCACAGGTGAAGTGGAAGGTTGTTTTTTAAAGACCAGCTTCCAATCCATATGGCATAGGTGTTTTCAATCACCAGATTT
>CANHUF010000273.1 GCA_947463715.1 Sphingobacteriales bacterium | reverse complement strand
CCAATCCGAAGATTAAAGCCAGTGCAGCAGAATGGGAGGAGCAACAAAAAATGCTTGCAGAGATGACTTCAACCATCAGTGCAATCCATCAGCAGGTTAATGATCTGCGTAAAGTAAAAAAACAACTTCAGCACCATGCTGATGTTTTCAAAGAAGTTGCCAATGCTGCGAAAGTGGTAGAGGAAGCCAAAAAACTGATAAAAGACATTGATGGATGGGAATCCAATATTGTTGAAAGCAGGATTCAAAACGGACAGGATGTAATTAACTGGCCCAGCAAACTCAATGCAGAATTGTTTTTCATCAAGGGACTTGCAGATGCAGCTGATCCACGCATCACGCAAGGCATCAAAACACGCTATGCAGATTTACTAACACAGTGGAAACTGGAGAAAGAAAAATTACAGCAACTGAAGAATGCAATCATATCTTATAACCAACTCTACAAATCACAGGGTATGGAAGGCATTGTACTTTGAGTTCATTGAAATATAAAAAAAGGAAATGGCCACCATAAAAAATGGTGGCCTTAATTTTTCCAAAAAACCCAGAGATGCTTAAGGCTTTTTAATTGTCACTTCTTCAACTACCTTTCTTTCAGTGACTACCTGAAATTTTTTGTCCGCCTTGTTTCTGTAGGCTGCAATGGTAAAGGTGACATTACCAAAATCAACAGGCACACTGAAAATTTTGGTCAGTTTCCTGTCTGAATACACCTCCTCATAGAGTGTTTTTCCGGATGCATTACTGACAATGACAACATACTTCTCATTTGCTTCATTGTCGTAATTGAGCAGAAAATTTACATGCTCATCAACCGTACCCACGTAGGTTACTGTGTTAACTGGTGAATTGGCTACAGCCTGTGTCTTCTGTGCATTTGCGCCTGCAAAAGAGATGACACTGAGAATTGCGGAGAGGAACAGATTCATTGCAATGTTCCTGTTTGAATTTGCACGGTTTGCTTTCATAATTCCAATTTTTGGTTAAATCGTTCGACACATGGAAGCGTTGTTGCGTGCAAGCCAATCGTAAGGGCAAGTTTGAATGTGTATCAGATACATATATCAATACCAAAGGGGGCACTTTAGTAACCCCCTTTTTTTTAAATTTTAATGTTAAAAAAATATTAAGACCCTGAAACCCTTTGCAGCAAAGGGTTTCAGGAAATAATCTATTTCAGCAAAGACATCGCCGCATCTATGTAAACAAAATTCTCTGGCTGATGGTGGTGAATGGGTTTGGTGACTGCAGTTTCGCCTAGTCTGACTACCACCGCATTTTTAGCAGGAATGATGTAGACATACTGTCCGAATAATCCGTTCTGGGCAATGGCATGTACCCCATTGTGATCGACCATCCAATACTGATACCCGTAAAAATCAACAGGATTGCCGTCTTCAGTAGGATCTTTCAGATACGTTGCCGGTGTGGTGGCGGCTGTGATGTATTGTTCGGATACAATCTGTTTTCCGTTCCAGTTACCCTTCTGTAATACAAGTTGTCCGAACCTGGCATAATCACGTGCCACTGCATTGAGGCAGCAAAAAGCCTTTTCGTGTTTTTTGGCACCATCAAGGAGCCAGATTGCATCAGACTGTGCACCCATGGGTTGCATGAACCTTTCTGAAACCAATGTGGAGATGTCTTTTCCAAATACTTTCTCAACAATCAAACCCAGCACTTGTGTATCGCCGCTGCGGTATTCCCAGTTAACCCCGGGTTCTTCTTTTTTTGCCATCTTGGAAATCAGGAAATCCATGTCTTCTCCATAATAGGCATACGCATTCAGACTGAAATAACCTTTATCCGACTCCTTGTAATTGGTACCGGAACTCATGGTGAGCAGGTCTTTTATTTTCACCTTCTCCAGTCCGTTTGTCTTGAAATGATCGAGATAATTCCCGGCTGGTTCGTCAAGTGATTTGATTTTCCCCTCATCCAGTGCAATACCAATGAGGAGCGATATGATACTTTTAGCCGCCGAAAAGGACCCACTGAGGGTAGTAGTATCATATCCATCCCAGTAGCGTTCGTATTTGATCTTGCCATCCTGGATAACCATGAAGGCATGGGTATTGTTGGTGTCTATAGTATGCAGCAGATCGGCAGGAATTTCCTGCTGATTGTAGGCTGAATCCAGCTCCCAGAATTGCGGCTGCGCTGCAGCAGGAACCAGACGTGTTGGATGTGTTTTGTAGTCGTGAATGGTATGTAACCCCCAAGTGAGGTAATTACGCAGGTGAGCAAGGTGATTGGTGTAAGACAATCCGGCCAGCACAAGAACGAGGGCCAGCAAAACAAGTGATATCTTCTTAATCATAAAAAATTTTTATGCAAATGGTTGATCAATGGAGATGCTTTGTTTGGAGAAGAATTTCGGTCCTTCAGGAGTCATATACAGACAATCTTCCAGCCTGATACCAAATTCACCGGGAATGGATATGGTGGGCTCATCGCTGAAACACATGCCCGGTGCAAGCCTGGTCATGTTTCCCTTTACGAAGTTTGTCCACTCGTGACCTTCCATCCCTATGCCGTGGCCTGTCCTGTGTGGCAATCCGGGTAAGCCATAATTTTTCATGAAACCGGCATCCTCAATAACCTTGCGGGCTGCAGCGTCAACAGCATCGCAGGTGGCGCCAATCTGCGCAGCTGCAAATGCAGCATCCTGTGAGCGCTTTTCCAGGTTCCAGACGTCAATCATTTTCTGTGTAGGCTTGCCCACAACAATGGTGCGGGTAATGTCTGAAGCATAGCCTTCGCAGCTGGTTCCACCATCAACCATCACCACATCGCCTTCCTTGATGGTTTGTGGTGTGATGCTGCCATGGGGTAGGGCAGAATACTTACCTACCTGAACAGAAGCACCTCCGCTGAAACCCAGTTTCCGGAATGCAGCTGAGATATTACCGCTGAACTCTGATTGCGACATACCCGGACGGATGGTGGCAAAGGCAGCTTTATAGGCTTCAATAGTCACATCACTTGCCCTTTGCATGAGGGCAATTTCTGAAGCTGTTTTATACATCCTGCAACCGGCAGTAACGGGAGTGGCATCTACTACTTCAAAACCAGTAGCGGCTTTTCTAACGCCATCAGCGATGAAAAACCTGACCCGCTCTTCCATACCAATTCTACGGTGCTTTATGCCTCTGTCTTTGACGATGCTGACGATCAGCTCATACGGACTCTCATGTTCTTCCCAGCAACGCAATTCATCACCAAATACAGGATTGATGAGCTCCTTGGCACGGTCGTCTTCAAATTTCGGACAAACATAGGCGATGGCACCTTTGGCGGGTATAACTACCCCGAAGGTCCGCTCACTCTGTCCCCACCGCATGCCTGTATAATACATGCAGGTAACGGTACCTTCCATAAAGATGGCATCCAGCTTCTGCTGCTGCATCAACTCCTGGGCTTTCGCGATCCGCTGCTTGCGCTCTTCCACTGTTATGGGAACAACGCCTGCAGTCATGGGTTGAAGTCTATCAATGACTGATGGCAAATCAGATGAGCGTTCACCCGAAAAAGATGACAGCGCCAATGCACCTGTTGATAGGGAGGCAGCTCCAAGGAAATTTCTTCTGTTGAATCTATTGTTCATGACTTTTAATTTGTTCGTTCACTATTTGTTGATGGTAGGATAGGTAATACCAAGTTGTTCAAGGTATGTGCCATACTTTAAAGGATCGTAATGGTATTTTTTAAGTTGATTCTTGTACTGATCCATGATGCCCTTGTTCAGGTGTATAGCAGGTGGATCTTTTTCTGTAATAAATGGCTTATACTGAACATCTTTTGTTTGCACTTCCTTAAAGTATTTTTTGGCTTCTGTGATAACAGTCGGATTGGTGAAACAATCTAAAAGCGTCATGGCTGTTGCTTTTGCCCCTGCCAGTGATCCTTTGTGGGCAATGGGTGTGGCCATGGCGATGGCATCAGCCCAGTGGTGGCCTTTGGTTCCAGGAATGTTTGCAGGGAAACGCAACACCACGGTTGGTATGTTCCAGGAGATATCCGCAATATCATCAGAACCACCACCCCAGGAGAAAGCCACTGAACCCTTGATGGAATCAGGCTTTGTGCGCAGTCCGTCGATGGGTTTACCCTGGTTGTCTTTTTTGGGTGCCTCTACCAGCTGTTGTACAGCCCGGGCCATGGTCTGGTCTTTATCATCCCAGGCAGGCATACCTACTTTTTTGATGTTGGCATACATGGCTTCAGCAAGTGGCTTGTTAAAATGCCCTGGCCAGGCGGTTCCCAGAATCTGATAGGATACGTTGGTGTTGGTCATCATG
>CANHUF010000272.1 GCA_947463715.1 Sphingobacteriales bacterium | reverse complement strand
CATGCTTATTTCCTGTGAGAAGGAAACAGAATCCCTTTCATTCACGCCAGCTTCAACGTATTTCCCATTAAATAAAGGTAAATATATCATATACCAACTTGATTCGACAGTTTACCTGAACCTCGGAACAAAAAAGCAAATCAACACATCCATTATCCGAGAGGCTGCAGATAGTGGAAGTATAGATAATACTGGAAGGTTAACATTCAAAATAACAAGATCACGCCGCCAAAAAGATGACACAACTAAATGGTTTCCAATCAAAACATATCTGGTTGCACAATCAACTGAAGCTATCGAAGTAGTGGAGGATAACCAGCGATACATTAAGCTTGTTAGTCCGGTTATAGCAGCAACCAAATGGAAGGGCAATGCCAAAATAAATACAAGTGGCAATCCTGCATTATTATACCTCGACAATTGGGACTATACATATATTAATGTTGGAACTCCATCTAATTATAATAACAACAAGTTTCCTGATTGCATAACTGTATTGCAGCAAAATGATACCATTGGCAATCCGGCCAATAAAAGTTTTTATTTCGAGATCAATTATGCGAAGGAAGTTTATGCAAAACAGATTGGACTCATTTTCAAGGAGATTTATCATGAAATCTGGCAACCGTCCAACGGTAATAACAGCACAGGATATTATGAAGCAGGTAGTTTTGGTTTAAAGTATACGATCATAAGTCACAATTAACACATGAGAACTACATTCCTTGTTATTCTTATTTTTCTGCAAACACATGCATTTTCACAGTATTCAAGGTATATAATCTCACTGACTGACAAAAAAGGAACACAACATCAACTCTCCAATCCATCTACATTTTTATCTCCCAAAAGCATAGCAAAAAGAAACAGGTTCAATATCGGCTACGACAGCACAGATCTTCCAGTTTCAAAAGTTTACCTAGACAGCTTACTGCTCGCAGGAAAAGTTACTTTGATCAATACTTCAAAATGGCTGAATCAGGTATTGATTCAGACAACAGATCAACAGGCCCTTTTAAAAATCAACTCTTTTCCATTTGTAAAAAAAAGACAGGCTGTTGCATTTAAACCTGCACAACAGGCAATACCGAAATTCATTGAGGAAATCACAGACTTAAACAAGGCAGCTGAAACGATAAACACTCATGTCAATTCTTTACAATACGGCAACTCCGGCAAACAGATTCAAATCCATGAAGGAGAATATCTCCATAACCTGGGGTTAAAAGGACAAAATGTAAGTATTGCCGTTTTGGATGGGGGATTTTTCAACTATCATTTAATTAAAGCATTTGACTCTATTCGCAACTCAGGGAGGATAAAAGGCACATGGGACTTCGTTGATAACAATAATCAGGTCCAGGAAGATGATCCACATGGCATGTATTGTTTTTCCATACTTGCAGCCAATTTACCAGGGATTTTTGTAGGCTCGGCTCCTGAGGCTGATTATTATTTGTTCAGAACAGAAGATGTTAAAACTGAATTTCCTGTTGAAGAACAGAACTGGCTGGCGGCTGCAGAAAGAGCAGACAGTCTGGGCATTGATATAATCAGTTCTTCACTAGGTTATACTACATTTGATGATGCCGCATTCAACTATGTCTATGGCGACATGAATGGAAAAAATACTATTGTCACGCGTGGCGCTGAGTTTGCATCCAGAAAGGGTATCCTGGTCATGAATAGTGCCGGAAATTCTGGCACAAACAACTGGAAATTCATCGGAGCACCTGCAGACGGCGAACATGTTTTAGCAGTTGGCGCGGTAAATATAAGCAGACAGGTGGCTCCTTTTTCAAGTTATGGGCCAACATTTGATCAGCGTGTTAAACCAGACATAGTATCTGTAGGATGGGGAACAGCATTAATCAATGCCAGTGGCTTACCTGCAAGTGGCAATGGAACATCCTTTTCAAATCCAAATATTGCAGGCTTGATAGCCTGTTTGTGGCAAGCCTTTCCTGAAATGCATAATGATGAGATTATGGAGGCTGTAAAAAAAAGTGGAGACCTATTTTCAAATCCTGATTCCCGATCAGGTTATGGCTTACCCAATATGCAAAAAGCTTATGGCTTATTGGAAATTGAAAGAATCAAAAAAAATGCAGCCATCTTATTGACAGATTCACGTTTAAAGGCATTTCCCAATCCATTTGAAAGCAGCATAAAACTGGTTTACAAAGCACCTGCTAGTGGTAAAATTGTAATTAGGTTGACAGACATGTCGGGTAGATTAATCTTTACCGAGTCCAAACAAGTAATTACCAATCAAATCTATGTATTTGATTGGGAAAATCTTGGTATTTTGAAGGCAGGTTCGTACATCATTACCTATTCTGATGAGGCAGGAACAGGCAGCATCAAACTGGTAAAGTAAAAAGTGCTGAAAAGAGATAATCGCCACCCTGTAAATCTCCTGCTAACATCTTTGTGCCAACCAGCTTAAGCGGTGAATTTTGTGCTAAAAAATCAACAACACCAGTGTTTTCCTGTTCATAAACTGAACATGTAACGTAAAGCAAGTATCCGCCTTTTTTTAAATGTTGAGGAAGCTTCTCCACAATGGCAATTTGACGTCTTTGGTACAGATCGATTGTTTCAGCATCCATCTCATGCAACCATTCGGGACTTCTAACCCAGGTTCCGGAACCAGTACATGGAACATCTGCAATGATAAGATCAACACCTGCTGCCGGCAGGTTAGACCTTACAACTGCAGACGACATGGGGTGTTCAAGATCAGTACAAAAAAGTTTAACCTTTTTTATGCCAGCAACGCTAGCGCGTCGTTGTAATTCATCCAGAATTTCTTCACGAATATCTGAAGCATAAATCTTTGCAGTTGGGAAAAAGTCAGCTGCCATCAATGTTTTGCCTCCGCTTCCTGCACAAACATCCCATATCGTTTCAAGAGGTATCGGGATACCTTTTATGATATCAAATGTCTTTTGTGAGCTTATGTCCTGGATAACTAAATCCTTATCCGGCAAAATGTCATCTGGTAATTTTCCTGTACTTTCAATACAAATCGCATTTTCATCCACCCATTCCCCCGGAAACTTATTCTCCTTTAAAAGCTTTTGAAATTTTGATTTGTTTCCGGGTCTAACCCTGATAAAAAATGGTGGTTGTTTGAGGTGACTGGCTATGAAATTAGCGTGGTTAATTTCAGGCATTACTGAATTGATTTCCGGAAACAGGAGTTCTTGTTCAAAGGCTCCAAAAATATCCTTAACAGCCAAAATTTTTTCAGTGATATCATTGTCAGTAGACAATGGTAAAGGAAAATTTAACCATTGAAGATATCCATTATCCGCTTTATGGGTCAGGTAATATCCTATACCCATTTGGGTATTAAAATCCAGTGTTGCACAAGACTTTCCAATTCTTAAAAATCCATAACAAAGGTCACTTATAATTTTCCTGTCTCTAGAGCCAGATCTCTTATACCTCCTGAAATAGTTTTTCAAAAATATTGCAAAAGGCTCCTGAAAATGGTAGGAGTCTAATATAGATGAAGCAGTTTTATGATATGAATGAAAAAAACCACCCATCATTTATTTATAAATTATAGTTCCAGCAAGGTTTTAACCGGATCTTTTCCAAATAATAAAAGTTCGGGATTTTCCAAGAGTTCCTTTACCCTTACTAAAAAGCCCACGCTTTCTCTTCCGTCAATTATTCTGTGATCATAGCTTAATGCAAGATACATCATAGGCCTGGCAACAATCTGACCTTTGACTACCATAGCTCGCTCTTCAATTTTATGCATACCAAGAATAGCGGATTGGGGAATGTTAATGATTGGCGTACTCATTAGGGATCCGAATACTCCACCATTTGTAATTGTGAAAGTTCCTCCCTGCATTTCGTCCAATGATAATTTGTTATCCCGAGCCTTTGTGGCCAGCTCAACAACTTTCTTCTCAATTTCAGCCATGGTCAGACTTTCCGCATTCCTGATTACCGGAACAACCAATCCCTTAGGAGCAGATACAGCTATTGAAATGTCACAATAATCGTGGTAAATGAGCTCATCATTATTAATATATGCATTTACTGCAGGCCACTCCTGTAAAGCAAAAGCACAGGCCTTCGTGAAAAAACTCATGAAACCCAAACCAACTCCATGCGCCTCCTTGAATTTATCTTTGTATTTTGCCCTGATATCCATTACAGGCCCCATATCTACTTCATTGAAAGTAGTGAGCATTGCCGTAGTATTTTTTGCCTCAACCAATCTTCTTGAGATTGTTTTGCGCAATTGCGACATTTTCTCCCTGCGCTCGTTTCTTGTAAATGGCTCTG
>CANHUF010000271.1 GCA_947463715.1 Sphingobacteriales bacterium | reverse complement strand
ATGGCGTTTATCGCGCCGTGAAGTGGGTCAGGGAGATCAGATCCTGATTAAAAAATGACGCATACGCGGTGGATGAGTAACATTCGGTTGTTTGAAAAAAATAGAGATTTATAAATTTTTTGTTTTGGCCTGAAAAACAGGCCTTTTGAATATGTTAAAATGGATAGTAAGGAATTTGGCAGAAGAGTACAGCTGGTCCGGGAAGAACTACTGGGTTTGACTCAGATGGAAATTGCTTCAGAAATGGAGATCTCTCAGGGGGTATACTCTCGGGTAGAAAATGGACATGGAGCGCACATCAATTTTGTCTTTGCTTTACTGAACCTGCTGGAAAAACGGAATCTGCATTCGCATCGGTTGTTTCGCAACCCATTTGATCTTGAACTGCTAAAAGAGACAAGGCCATATTATCCTGGGGATAAAAGGGCACAAAAGATACTGTACAATTTGCAGGAGCAGACTAAAGAGAATATGGAGAATTTGAACCTGATGATGGAGATCATGAAGGATTATGGGATGGAGGCGAAGAGTGACTAATTAAAAGAAGACACTAGCGTTGCGTTATAAGTCTAACATTTTCAATTGATTATCACAGTGTTCTTTGAAATACTGTAACTGGTATTCTGCAAACAGTTGATTTACAGGCACTTTTCCGAAAACCAAGATGCTCAAAACTTGTAATATTTCGTAAAGGGTCTGTTTTATCATAAATCGCTTCTTCGCTATGGCCACCAGTACATATACGGAGATCGCTATCCATATCTGTGATTTCACTGCGTTCTCTGATTGGCCCCAGAAAGATTTAATTTTCAAATGCTGTTTTATCCATTTAAAAAATAGTTCAATTTTCCATCGATTCTTATAGAGCTGAGCTATATCAGCCGCCTTCAAATCAAAGTTATTCGTTAGAAATACAAGAATCTTTCCTGTATCTGGATCTTTGAATTTAATACGTCTTATTTTCAGGGGATAATCTAGTGAAGCATAGTGATTATTCAATTTGACAGCTTGGTCATAGATCACGCCACTATCTGGTTCCTTATTATTAGAATATAGTCGGCGATAATTCATATTATCTTTAGATCGGGTTACAAAGTATGCTCCGTGTTCATGGATCTTGAAAAGCCGCTTGTAGTCTATATATCCGCGATCCATGATGTAAAAATTATTAGCTACAATCTTAATGATGTCTAAAATTTTTACATCATGTACAGACGCTGGAGTTACAAGAATAAATTCTGGTATTGATGTAGATAAATCCAATTGTGTGTGAAGTTTAATTCCGCCTTTTGTCGATCTGAATGTCGCCCACCAAAAAGCTGTTAAACTCAGATCAATTGTTGTCGCATCAATAGCAAAGACACTACCTTGTATCCCAATATCGTTTTCTGGTTTGTCAATGTATAAATCTTTTGCTTCTTGGATGAGTTGACATGCCAAGGTCTCGTAAATTTTATGTGAACGAGTCTCATTTGCTCTAGATATTGTACTGACAGCAACGACACTTCCAATCCCTAGATGATAAAGTTTACCTGAGTTGGCTTTTAGGCAAAGCATCGTATCGCTTAAACTTTCTCTATGGGTTAGTTGCCCAAAGGCCATACACAGATATTGTTTCCAGCAAGTAAAATCCTTGACCTTATAATCGCCAAAGTGTTGATTTACAATACTTTGAAATTTTTTGTGAGATATTAATCCCATGATCTGCGAGAAAACATACATCCCTTTATTCATAAACGTTGATAATCAACAAGTTATGAATTTTGGGAGACAAAAAAATTCAAATCGTTTCCAACTCAGAATCGGCTGAAACCCAATACCAGTAACAGTTTCAAAGAACTATTTTTTGTCACAACGCAACGCTACTGATAATAAAGTAACTCAATCAAAGCAACTTCGATTAAATTTTCCCCGCTTATAAGAGAGTCTAAAAAACAGCTACCATTTTAAAGTCGAAATTTTCTCACCCCAAGGTATTGATGTCAACAGTTTTAACTTTCTAAATATTTACAGAGAATCAGTTTTTAGTTATTGGGCTAAAACAGTCCCCCCTTAGTCCTTCCCCTTTTTTTCTTCTTTCCCCACCATCCCCTCAACATCCCGGTACACCTGCTGCAAATGCTCCATTAACCGCAGTTGCCTATTTTCCTCCGTCCCAAACTCATAGATCTTCGGAACATCACGGTATTTTCCCTTTTCCTCATCAATCTGTTTCAGATCCAGCTTAACCTTGCACCGGAACGTATTTGACTGATACGGCCCGTATTGATCTTGGTTCTCCCGCGCCACCACGCCTACAATTTCCCCCGTGTTTTGATTAGCGATCTTGGAAGCAGGAATGAGCATATCCATTTTCTCGTTCATGTTGAGCCCAGTGCGCGTCCTATCAATACTCACGCCTTGGCTGACCTGCTTTACTTTCCCAAACATCCGCTCTAGCCAGTCTAGGGTCTCTTTGGAACGAACTGCCCCAGATAGGATCGATCCCATGATGGAAGTAATGGTCGCAGCTGTTTCCTTTCCCTGAAGTTGTTGTAGTTGGGTCACTTCTTGCAACCCCAGCACTACGGCCACCTTGTTGGATCGGGCAGTGGCGATGAGGTTATCCAGCTTATGCAGGTAAAGGGTGGGCAGTTCATCTACGACCAGGGCACAGGGATGATTGCCGGGTTCATTGACAAGTCGGATGATGCGAAGGAGGATGGCGGAGAAAAAGGCACTGTTGACGTTCTGACTATTGGGTGAGTTCGCGAGCACCAACACAGAAGGAGGATTGGATATTTTCAGATCAAAATCATCCCCGGTGAACACCCAAAAGGTCTCCTTGGTCGCCAGACGTGATATGTTGATACGCAGGGTGCCGATTTGCCCTTCGAGCTGATCAAACGCCCCCTTCTGAAATGCTGAGTAAAACGGCGACAAGAGACTGTGCAGCTCGATCATGGAAAACAGGCACTTGAATATCTTCTCATAAGGCTGTGCGATGAACGCCAGCAAATGTGGCAGGGTCGAGTATTTCCCCTGCTCATGCCGAGCCAGAAAGTAGATGGCTGAGGACAAGAAGTTGATGGCCGACTGGGTAAAGAACTGGTCTGACCCGCCACCACCTCCTTTTTCCCCTTTTTTTAATGCGGTAACGATCGCTTCTGCGGTTTCTCCTGCGTCTGCCAGGGATCGAATATAACGGGCATGCAGGGGATTGATGCGGTGAGAATAGGATATGTCATCGAGGTTAATAATGTGAAACTTATGTCCGGCCAGTGATCCACCCGGACCATGGTGCATCCTATAGTGATGCCATGCGATCCGGGCCAGGGTAGGATACTTGAAGTCATAGACCAGCATGGCGTATCCCTTACCTAAGAACTGCTTGATGAACGGAACGATGACGGATTCTGATTTCCCGGACCCGGGCGTACCCAGCACCATGATGCCCCGGAACGGATTGATGTTGATCCATCCGTTATGCACTTTGCGCCGGTGATAAAACTGCATGGGTATATTGAACAGTTCCCTACTTTGAATAAGGGTACGGTTCTGCTCAAAGCTTTCCTCCTCTACGTTCCAGATATCCTGCTTGAGTCGGTTGGGGATGTACTTGGTGAGATTGGAGAGTCCGAGCTGCAGAAGGACAGCCCCCAACAAACAAGATATCCCGTAACCCACCGTCCTTGTAATGCCCGAGGAATGAGACAAAAAAAATAGACTCCCCATGAGTAGTGACAGTCCAATGGCTGCGGGCAGAATAACCTGCTTCCAGGGATGAAAGGCCAGTTCCTTTCGTCCCTTAGCACCCCATGATACCAGGGCAATGAGTCCAATGATGAGCAGGTGACCATAAAGCGGTCGAGCAAAGACCGGGATCTGCCAGAGTTTTTGGATGAGTACCCGCCCCAGAGGATGGCTGGCTACCTCCCCGGAGAGGGTCTGCAGCCAGCCGTCTAAACAGATGAACACATAGATGAACATCACGGTAAACCCATACCATTTCTGCTGGGAGGCGCTTTCTTCCATGGCTCATAGGTTTAGTGATCCAGATGACGGGCTTGCATCAACCTACGGCTGTCAAGGGTCAGTTCCAGGTTCCGTCCGGATATCTGTTGCTCAGAAAGTGTAATGCGCATCACCTTGTCACTGGAAAAATGGAACTTCTCAAAAAGGTAAATATTCCTCCAGTTGGACTGGGCGATGACATTGGTTGGTGCCTGATGAGTATAGATCGGTGTGATATCTATTTCCTGACTGATCTGGGCACTGACAGGTTTTCGACCGGAGAGGGTGAACCTGACTTCATCGATGTCCAGATCGAGGTT
>CANHUF010000270.1 GCA_947463715.1 Sphingobacteriales bacterium | reverse complement strand
ACTGCTGATTTGCAGCAAACTTATTATTATAAAGGGAAGCTTAGGAACAGACTCATCCATAATCCCCAAAGTCCGGTAAGGCTTCATATACTGGCTATTCATGATTCCTCAGCAGGTTTTTCTTTGGATGTTACAATTCTTGATGAGAAACAATTTAACATCGCAGGTTTGAATGCGCCAGTCCCTTTTGGTGTGAACTTTAAGCATAGACTGGGAGTTTTTCGTTTGGAAAAACGGGTGCCTGGCTTTGGCAGTAACAAAGAGTTTTTGATAAACTGGACACCGGAGCTGGACTTAGCAAGGGCATTGGCTGGAGGTATTCAGGTTGGGGTGGTGACAAAGGGAGGTAATGTGTTGAATTTTGTATATTATGCAGAGCATCCTAAAGTTGCGGAGGATGTGGTAGATGGATTCCTGAATGCATACCAAGAGTACAGTTTAAAAGATAAGCGGGAAGGTGCGGTAAGTGCACTTGATTTTATCGAAGCGCAGTTAAATGATTCTAAAAAGGATCTTGGTATTTTGGAGCTGCAGTTGCAGCAGTTCAGGGAAGCAAATAAGGCCGTTGTACTTTCTGAGCAGGCATCGGGTTATTTTGAAAGTTTGCAGAACTCAGGAGAGAAAATTGCGGAGCAGGCAATCAGAATTAAAATGGTTGAGTATATGATTGGTTATGTGACGGATATAAAAAATGCGGGAAAAATAATTCCGTTGTTTGCAGAAGTTACATCAGGTAAGGCAGGTGATTTGATTACCGATTACAATAAAATTCTTTTGCAAAAGGAAGTTTCATTGCAAACAATTCCTGCTGAAAGTCCTATTATAAGAGATTATAATTTGTTGCTGGATAAACAAAAAAGTGAAATCATCCTATCGCTAAAGCATATAAAGGATAGTTATGCTGCTGTTCAGGAAAGTCTTAAACTAAATGAATTGCAATCAAAGTCTGAGCTTAGGGATATGCCCCGAAAGGAAAGGCAGTTACTGGAAATTACCAGACAACAAAAAGTCATGGAGGAGTTGTATGCCAGTTTATTGCAAAAAAAATTGCAGACTTCTATCAGTACAGCATCAACATTATCCAATATACAGTTGCTTGAGTCAGCATATTCTTCAGGACAGCAGGTTACGCCACAGCCCCGTTCATTTTATACGACGGCAGTTTTGATTGGCATTTTAATACCTGTAGTACTGGCATTCCTGTTTGAATTCCTGAATGACAAGGTGCGTTCAAAGCAGGATATAGAGTCGGTTACTGCGGTGCCTATACTGGGAGAAATAGGTCATGTTGCCGGGGATGAAACACTTGTGATTAGTGCACGTGACAGAAAGTTTATTTCAGAGCAATTTAGAATTGTACGAACCAGTCTTCAGTATATCCTGAGTGAAGGGAAAAAATCAAATGTTATTTTGGTCACTTCCTCCATGAGTGGTGAAGGGAAATCCTTTATAGCAACAAATATGGCTGCCGTTGTGGCTGTATCGGGGAAGAAGACTGTCTTGCTTGAGTTTGACATACGAAAACCGCGTTTGATGAAGGGATTGGGTATGTCACTGTCTGATAGAAAAGGGTTAACACATTTTTTAATTGGCAAGGCTGATGTGAATGATATCATTCAAAAGGTAGAAGGAGTGGATAACCTGTATATTATTCCATGTGGACTGGTACCTCCTAATCCTGCTGAATTGATACTGAGTGAAAGATTGAAACAATTGTTCACCCAGCTGGAGCAGGATTTTGACATGGTTATTGTTGACTCACCTCCAGTTGGCCTTGTGAGTGATGGATACGTATTGGGGAATTACGCAGACGCAACCTTATTTGTTGTAAGACATAATTATACATTCAAAAAACAGCTTACGCTTTTACAATCAGTATATTCAGACAGAAAACTTCCGCATTTATCGTTGGTTATTAATGATGTTAAGGCACCTCTAGGGTATAATAACTATGCAGGATACCTGAATTATGGTTATGGCGGATATGGTTACAAGAACGATCTTGATCACTATTTTGAACGAGATACTCCGGGGAAATGTAACCGTATAAAGAGATTTTTTGGGTAAAAAACAAAATCTGAACACCAAGAATCCGGCATATATCGAAGAGCAGGAAACATGGGATTTGATTATAAAGCCCAGGACTGATTTATTTGAAATCAATCTCAGAGAAGTCTGGCGTTACAGGGATCTCATGTGGATGTTTATTAAGCGGGACTTTGCAGCTCAATATAAGCAGACAGTTCTCGGACCTCTCTGGCATTTCATTCAGCCTTTATTTACTACACTTATTTTTGTTGTGGTATTTTCCAGGATAGCTGAAATATCTACAGATGGGTTACCTCCTTTGATTTTTTATCTGAGTGGGATAACAATCTGGAATTATTTTTCTTCCTGTTTAATTGCAACTTCGAATACGTTTGTGGCGAATGCATATATTTTTGGAAAGGTCTATTTTCCGAGGTTGGTGATGCCTCTTTCTGTCGTTTTAAGTAATATGGTAAAATTTGGTATTCAACTTTTGCTATTGGTAGCAGCAATGATTTGGTATGCAATCAATGGTATGGAAATCCATTCAGGCAGTTCGTTATTTTTTATTCCTGTAGTAATATTGATGATGGCTGGTATGGGATTAGGTTTGGGCATAATTATTTCTTCATTAACTACCAAGTATCGTGATTTCGCAGTATTGGTAACTTTTGGCGTACAGCTTTTGATGTATGCAACCCCTGTGGTTTTTCCAATGTCGGCTGTAAAAAGTCCAGATTTGAAATTCTGGTTATCAATCAATCCGCTTACCCCATTGGTAGAAGCCTTTAGGTACGCACTCCTTGGCGCAGGAAGTTTTGATGCAATACACTTGTTATATAGCGGTATTTTTATTTTACTGCTTTTAATTTCCGGACTGTTTTTGTTTGGCAAAGTTGAGAAGACATTTATGGATACTGTGTAGGTTGATTAATTCAATGAAGTGAGGGTAATAAAAGCAGAAAATATTTCAAAATTATACCGCCTTGGTCAGGTTGGCACGGGGAGTATGTTCCATGATGTAAACAGGTGGTGGCATACTATGCGGGGTAAGGAAGATCCGTATTTACAGGTAGGTGAAATTAATGATAGAACCCGGAGAGGTAGTAGTCATTATGTATGGGCATTAAAAGATATTGACTTTGAAGTTAAGCAGGGTGAAGTTTTGGGTATAATAGGTCGCAATGGTGCAGGTAAAAGCACATTGTTGAAAATACTCAGTCGCACTACTTCTCCAACAACAGGTACTATAAAGGTAAAGGGACGCATAGCAAGTTTGCTTGAAGTGGGAACAGGATTTCATCCGGAACTAAGTGGCCGTGATAATATTTTCATGAATGGCACAATCCTGGGTATGACCAGAGCAGAAATTAAATCCCGGTTTGATGAGATTGTTGAATTTGCCGGTATTGAAAGATATCTTGATACACCTGTAAAGCGCTATTCATCGGGCATGTATTTAAGGCTGGCCTTTGCGGTAGCTGCTCATCTGGAATCTGAAATATTAATTGTTGATGAAGTTTTAGCGGTTGGTGATTATGAATTTCAGAAAAAATGCCTGGGTAAGATGAAGGATGTGAGTGAAAGTCAGGGTAGGACTGTATTGTTTGTGAGTCATAATATGCAGTCTGTTGCAAGCCTTTCATCCAGGTTATTGATTATGAATAATGGATTAGTCCGGCAGTTTAGTGATCCGGTTGAGGGGATCGCATGTTATCATCAGGAAAACGCGGGGTTTGATAAAAATAGCTATTCCGGTTCAAGTATAGGGGGATTAGGAGATAATGATTATTTGGATTTAAACGAATATTATTTGTGTGATGAGCGTGGTAACAAAAAGAATACTTTTTCAAATAATGAGACTATTGTTGTTAATCTAAACTTTGATATAAAACATACAGATCCGCTGCTTACTGTAGGTATTGGACTTTATACCGCCGAAGGAGTTAATTTGTTTTGGTCAATACATTTGGAGGACGATAGTCCTGTCAGTTTGCATCAGGGGTCACATAGTATTAAAATTCTTGTTAGGGATCTTATGTTAAATGAGGGCAACTATAAAATTGAGCTCATTGTTGCACTACATAACAAGCAATGGATTTACAGACCTGAATTCAATGCTCCTTTTCTGATTTTTTCAGTGATCAGACCATCCGGATTAAGAGATATATGGAGTTCCAAAAGGCAGGGTAGTCTGGTTCCGAATGTTAATTATATAAAATAGTTCAACTGTGGGGGCAATCGAATTTTCTGCACCGAAGAAATTCATTTATAGCATTCAGGAAAAATT
>CANHUF010000269.1 GCA_947463715.1 Sphingobacteriales bacterium | reverse complement strand
TATTATTTTCTAACATTATTACAAATGGAGGACGAAAAGCACCTGCTCGAAGAGTTGAAGAAACTGCCTGATTTTGAATGCTTCGTGTTGCCGGCACGATGGTACAAGGAATATGGACTGACTCCGCCAGGACCCATGGGACCGCGAGAGTTCATTGAGTCCAACTACACGATGAAGTGTGCAATCGCACCAAAGGACCTTCCTACAATCTACATTAAAGAACCTCAGCAAAACGGCAAGTTGGTCGAGATGGCACCGCCAGAGAAGATTGACATTGAAGTTCGCAGTCGTCCCTTTGTGTTGCCTGAAATCCCCAGTATTCTTCCGTCTTTACAGGATGAGAATATTGGGAACTAGATATAAATGCGGTACATCAACTTAGTGCCAGAGGTCAAGCGTAAAGTCCAGCAGGAACCAAATGATAAGTATATTCACTATCTTCATAAAAATATCGAGTACCGGAACAGACCGGATCGGAAAGCGTTTATGAAGGAATACTATGCAGAATACCGAAGGGAGCATGGGGGTCAGGTTCAGTGCGATTGTGGAAGCATAGTGAAAGAGATTAGTATGTATAATCATGTTAAATCAAATAAGCACATCAAATACTTGACTACTTAACAACCTCAATCTTCCAGTCGCCTGGTTCATCCCCAACATACAAAAAGGCACTATCTCTCTGCCATCGTTCTGCAAGATTCACGCGTGATACAAAATACTCTACAAACTCGTCCTCAAGGATCCGTTTGCGGACTAACCACGCATGTTCCCCCTCGGTCCATTCCTTCTTATACTCCGACGACGGCGTAGGGTCAAACTCATCCGTTAGTTCAAGAACCTTCTGTACAAACTGATTCATTTTATCTTATAGATTAGAGAATATTTAAATCGGATACTCATCCTTGAGGCATCGTGTCATAATCGCTTTCCAGTTCTTTACGAAATCTTGACGCATATCAGATGATAATGGTAGTTTGATTCCGCCTACGAAGATTTTAGATAGTGCATAATCAAGCGCCTTGTTTGGATCAAACTTTTCTGTATTCCAAGCGTCGTAGTTGTCGCAGTTAAATCTATGCTCTTTATGGTCTGCGTGAATAAGCGCGTTTGTGATTACATGGAATAGAGTGATGACAGGTTTCACAGATTCCTTTTTGGTCTTGACATATTTGAAGAAGTCCTTGTCTCCAAACGAACCAAGATTATAGACCCAGTCGCAGTATCCCTGTGGCACATCATCATACGGCGTTCCCTTATGCTTCCCCATGCGGACACATGGTTTTCCTTCGCAGTTAGGACAGAACTTTCTATCGATATAGACACCATCACCGCCGTAAAATCCCTCGCTAGTACATTGGTCGCACATCCTATTATATGTTTATGTGTATGATATGTTTAAACCATCCGTTTTACAGGAGCGTGTAGGATGGTGTATGCTAAATCGTAGTATTCCTATATGGGACCCTACCCCCTAGAATGCCAACATAGAAAGGATACGATTTACCCTACACTACCCTACACTACCCTACACTACCCTACACTTTTTATTATTCTTCTTTATTTGTTCTTGTAATGCCTATGTAATGCATACCTCCGTTCATGCGTTTCTTCGCAATGCCGTTAAACGAAAGTAGTTGAGAGAACTTTCTATCATCGATGCTTTCTGCGCCTGTATCGGAGAGATATTGATTTTTCAGTTCGCGAGCAGAAATGTGATTCTCTCCTCCGATTGTATAGTACTCGTTCAACCATTCCTTCAGCGGATTGTTCTCGTCCAAGTACTCCTTGCTCTGTTCCTGAACTGCTTGGCATGTTGGCGATGCCTTCAAGTGTCGAACCTCCTTGTACTTCTCAATCAACAGAAGTATCATTTCATCACGGAAAGCATTTGAACTCATTTTCAGTTCAAGATCCGGATCCGCTTCACGATGGAATGGTTCAGTTATTTCGTGTTTGGGTTTGAATGCAAACGGAAACTTACAAACCTTCATGCGACGCTGAACTCCGCCGTCAAGTTTGTTCAGAGCAGGAATGTCGTTTGCCAGTACAATCAACTTGAACATGGCGACATATTTAACAATCTTACTGCTATTCAATGTTCGTGCCTCAATCACATCTCCGCCAGACATCTTTTTGAGCAGTCCAACCTGTAGTTTATCATTTGCTTCCGGTTCAGAACTCAACATCAACCGGCAGGTTTTTGCTTCGACTAAGACAGGAACCGGTTGGTCTCGACGCTCTACTGGTTTGGTAAGCAGACTGGAATCAACAGACAGGAAATATTGACCGAACACCGCTTTCATCAAGATTGATATGAGCGACTTGCCGTTCCCACCTGCTCCAGTAAATACATAGAACTCTTGGAACCGATTACCGCCGAACAAACAGGAGGCGAGAACCGAAAGTAAATATTGTGTGGTGTCGTTGTTCTCGAACAGAGTGTAGAAGAACTTATTCAACTCAACCTTTACACTTGGATCACTCTTTAATGGGAACTCATAACCAGTCGTGATGCTGATGTAATCCTTTGGAGTGATAGGGCGGAAACAGAGCGTCTCCAAATCGTACAATCCGTCCGAGAATGCGAAGATGCGACCATTCTTGTCCATCTTGTCTTCCAGTGCATCGTCGTTATAGAACGAGGATAGAAATGTCAAGATTCCGTTACAGAACTCGGAAGACCCAAACTTGATGAAGGCATTGTGGATTGCTTTGATTTTACCAGCATGAACGATAGTTTGCTCCTCCTGCTTCTTTTTATCCTTCTCGTTCTCGCTAATCTTCGCGTAATGTGCCAACTCTGCCTTCTTCGTATCCATCGCAAGTTCCTGTAATGTATCCGCCAGGTGTCGTTTGAGTTTGCTTGGTTGTCCGGTTTTGTACTGCTTCCAAATGTTATTTGCTTCGAGAGAGAACCAACCCAATGTTTCATTGTACAGGTAGTTGTTGGGGTGAATGTTGTAGAAGTATCTCGCAGAACCTACATTGTTCAACAGACCAATCAGATCCCAAAAGTCATTTCTCTCCTCCATGAGATTCCAAAACTCTGCGCGGTTGGTTTCCTTCAACCACTTCCATGCGGTTGCACTGGTTACGCCTCTTTGTGATGTCTTGAATGTGTTCCAATGTGATTCACACGACCCATCGTACTTGTCGGATTTCTTACTCAGTTCAATCCAATCTTGTAGTGTATGCTTTTCGTTGAACAATATCATTCCGATGGTAATCCAATCGGCATATCCGTCGAGGAACTTGATTGGTAAGGCATGGAGAACTTTTAATAACAAACTTGGTTTATCCTCACGAACCTCTACGCTCGCAGGTGTATGTGTAGGTGTATTTACATGTTCATCTGTTACAATATAGCGACTTCCTCCGATAGTGGTGAGATAATCAATAACAGAAGGGGGAACATCGAGGAGTTGATTATCTGCCAACTTAGTCCATTCGTAATAAGCAATCGCATTACCATCACTATCGTACGCGATGCTTGGAGATGTAAAGATACACCCCCCATCATTGCGAATGTCAAGTTTATCGCCTTGCGTGTTTTTCAGTTTTGGGTTGTACTTGAAGAAATAATGAAATCCTTTGCTGGTCTTCTGAACCATATTGCATTCAGTCATCAACTCCATTAACTTTTGATTGCTCTCAGTTGTCGGATCGTCGATGTCAATAACAGAACAACCGCTTCTCTTACCGCAAACTATCGCAAGAGCATCTTCTCCCATGCGGACATCGCTTTTCGTCAGATTTTCCCAGTTCTTACGGAAACTGAACTGCTTCTTCCACTCGCCCTTCTTGTTCATGGAAGCGGTCATATTACCGCTCATCAGGACGAATCCTAAATCTTGTAATATTTCAGCACCCATATTTATTTATATACCGCAGACTTTATTTAAACCGCATTGACCGCGACTGGTCCATTTTCAATGGGGGTAGGGGGGGTGCTATTTTTCGGAGGGCGACCGCGAGTGGCACGGACCTCGATCCCCTGCTCCGCTAGTTTCTGTGCGTGTCGCTCCTTTGCATACGCCTGGCGTTTCTCCTTATTCCTGTAATAACTCTCACGCATGATACGACGGCGTGTTTCAAGGCATTTCAGTGCGAGTTCCATGTCGCGAAGGGTAAAAGATGTGTCCATTATTATTACTTATATCACAATATTTAAATCCAAATAGCGCGTGAAGAATCCATTTTGGGCGCCCCCCACGCGTGTATGGTAGTGTATGCTAAATCGTAGCATTCCTATATAGCACCCTACCCCCCTCTGTGCCTACAAGGAAAGGATACGATTTACCCTACACTACCCTACACT
>CANHUF010000268.1 GCA_947463715.1 Sphingobacteriales bacterium | reverse complement strand
GAAGCCAGCAGGGATGTTCTGGTACGTGCTTCCTATCCAATGTTAAAATGCTGGTCGTCAACAATGGATTTACTCCAAGCTGGGTTTGAAAAAAAACACAGACTACAGGATGGCATAGATAAATTTGGTATTTTCTTTCACTCAGATTTTGATATCAGGGCACTGCCTCCAAAGTTTTTGTTTTTTTTGGAAAAATCAGACAAGGATGGTGAGGTTAGCATTCAATCTATATCTGGCGTTGAGGTTTTTTCAAGATTGGTGGCAGAGGCCTATCGGGGGAATCATTTTCGGGAAGACTTGCACAAGCAGATTTTATTTGATGTGTTTACACAACTTTGCGTTCAGTCATCTGCATTTGTAATCAGGAGGCCTGCCGGTATTGATTCCATCGATACAATTGGTAAAAAAGTTATTCAGCAAATAATGATGTAAATTAGAGTATTATGTGCCGCTATGTCCAAAGCAAGCAAGTAGTGCAGTCCAAAATTGATGATGAGGTTGTGATGATGGATATTGAATCAGGTTTTTACTTTGGTTTGAATTCTGTTGCTTCAATAATCTGGGAATTGTTGAAAGATGGAAAAACAGTCGATGAACTGGCAGACTTCCTGATAACTGAGTATGATGTAAATCGTAAACAATGTCTGGAAGAGACTGATATCCTGATCAAAAAGATGCTTGACCTTAAAGTTGTTCGTTGTCTGGAAGACAAATGATTAAAATAAATCAATTGAAACTATTTCTTGAAGCCTGGATATTATTGCATTGGTCCAGGTTCAGGATTCTGTTTACCCCATTTCAGCAAATAGCAGGTCAGCTTGGGGACGCACAGGTAGAAACTCCCGATGTTGAGATCTCGGCGGATTGCCTCCCGCAGTTAAAAACTGCTATGCGAAGGGCAGTCAAATATGCGCTCCATGACAGCAATTGTTATGATCAGGCCCTTACAGGCATGGTGTTATGCCGCCGCAGGATGATTTCGGCAACTATTTATTTCGGTTTGTCAAAGGATGATGGAAAGCTAAACGCACATGCCTGGTTACGTTGTGGGCATTTTGTGTTAACTGGTTCCGGGATGAAAAATAAGTACACTGCAGTTGCCTGGTTTGGAAGGTCATATAAACCTGAAATCGGAATATGAATATTTTTGGTGGATTTTTTCAGGTTGATAGTACAGGTGATGTTGAGAAAATACCGCTGAATGCAGGTGATTTTTTTGAATCAACCTTTGTCCGTGTAAAAAAATATAAATCCGGACAGTTTGGTTGCTGGGTTGCTGAAACCCGGCAGTCTGAGGACCAACGAGACCTGCCTGCCATTCAGGTGAGTAGTTGCAAACGGTTTGTCCTAGCAGGATATTTCAGGCTTGACTATCGCGATGAACTGGGGGATAAGCTGGGCATCAGACACCAAGCTTTGCTGGAAACGCAGGATTCTGTTTTGGTCATGCGTGCCTTTGAAAAGTGGGGTATTGACTTTGTGGATCAGCTTGAAGGAGACTGGTCATTTGTATTGTTTGATGAACTAAAAAAGGAGCTTTTTCTTTTCAGAGATCCCATTGGGGCCAGTGCTATGTTTTATTTGCAGCATGATGGATTCCTTTATTTTTCAATAGATCCGAGGTTATTCAATCATTTGAGCATTGAAATGACCATTGATCCTGAGCAGTTTTTTAAGTTGGGATTAAAGTCTGGTAAGTTGGATGATGGTAAAACAGTTATTCAGGGACTGTATACACTGAAAAGGGGAGAAGTAGTAAAGGTTGATCATGTCGTTTCCATTTTGTACCAATATCCGCTGGTTCCGGAAAATCAGGATTTGCTGTTTAAGGAGGATGAAGATTACATTACTTTGTTTAAATCTACCTATGCAGCTGCAGTAAGAACCCGGCTTGGCAATGAAACGGCTGGACTTTTTCTCAGTGCAGGTCTTGATTCTTCTATGCTTTGTTATTTTGCCTCCAGGGAATTATTGACAGCTGGTCGAATCTTAAAGACATTTACATCCTATCCCAAATTTATCAATTTATTTCCCCCAGAAAAACAGGAACGCATCAGGGAAGATGAACCTGCAAGGAGGTTTATCTCCCAGTTTACGAATATAGATGCCAGATTCCTGAATTTTCCGGATTCAGATATCGCAAATGGCTTTACTGAGAATGAGCCTTTTCAACTTGTACGGTGCCTTGTTAAGCCGAATACTTTCTGGATAGATGGTGTATTTTCACTAGCAAAGGATGAAGGGGTCAGGACGATGATGGTTGCCAAAATGAGTAATTATACCGTTTCATGGGATGCCCCTATGCTCGGATTACATTATCTTTTAACGCTTCAACTTAGCAAGTTATTCTCTTTTTTAAAAGACCTTGCAGGGAGTAATCTGCTAAAATGGATGAAAGCAATAAAGCATGAATTATTGGTCCCCTCAAGAAGAGAAGGTAATCTTTTTTTCAATCGGCTTAGGTACCGCCTCATGGGGTTCAGAATAGTCCAGGGCTTATGTCATATAGGAAGATTTGAAATCGCAGGTTTCAAAAGGTGGGATTTCAGTAAGCAATTTGTTCCAGGATATGCTTCAGGATCAGATCCGAAAGGGCTTCGGAAAAAGATTTTTAATACAACAGCGGATCAACTTGGCATTTATAGTATACTTGATAACTTAAAATATGGGATGGTGGTGGTAGATCCAAGTGCCGACCGCCGACTTGTCAGTCTGAGTTTTGGACTGCCTGAAAGGTTGTTCTTTCAGCATGGGAGGCGTAAATTCCTGTACCGTTCCATCATGAAAGGGATGATCGATGAAAGCATAATCAACAAAAGAGTGCCATTCCCGCAGGCCTTCGACATTGGACTACGTTTGATGGAAAGTAAAGGTATTAAGGGCATGATGCAAAGCCTTGAAAATGACAACAGTGTACAAGGGATTTTAAATGCTGAACAGGCTGGAAAAGACATGCATTTGATGAAAAGGTGGGGGATACAAACAGCGGGTTTATTGAAGGGAGGGGAGATTTTAAGACTTCTTTCATTATTTGCATTGCTTAGAAAGTACCATTTGCCAGGGAAAAAGATTAAATTTGATATATATACACGACATGAAGGAATGGATTAAACCTGAAATTGAGTTGTTGCCAATAAGCCAAACCCTCGCTACCTGCAATGTAGCTGGTAAAGTTGAGGGTATTGAAGATTTAAACGACACGCTCAATTGTGCAGCTACATCTTGATGCGCTGAATATATTTCCCTATCAAGTCAAATTCAAGGTTTACAAGATCTCCAACACACAAACGGGATATGTTGGTATGTTCGTAAGTATAGGGTATAATAGTAACCATAAATTTGTTTGTATTTAATCCGAATGCAGTCAGACTGGTTCCATTTACGCAGATAGATCCCTTTTCAATGATCAGTGGCATAAATTTTTCAGGGTATTCAAAAGTAAAAAGCCAGCTTCCTCCGTTTTCGCCAATTTCAATACAGGTCCCTGTGGCATCTACATGTCCCTGAACCAGGTGTCCGTCTAAGCGGTCTCCCAGTTTCATTGCTCTTTCAAGATTTATGTAATTTCCTGGTTTCCAGTTACTAAGGTTGGTTTTATCCAATGTTTCCTTTACTGCAGTTACACGGTACAGAGAATCTTTGATACCATCAACCGTCAGACAAACCCCGTCGTGCGCAATACTTTGGTCCAGTTTAACATCCTGTATAAAGGGGGCTTCAATCCAGGCAACCAGGTTGTTTTCGGGTTGTTCCAATGCATGGATAACTCCTGTAGCTTCAATAATTCCGGTAAACATCAATAATTATTTTTGCAAATGTCGGCATGAAAAAATGATTTTTGTATTCAATTTGGTGATTTCATTAAAAGATGTATCTTTGCCCTCCGAAAAAACGGATTATACTATGCTGATTATCGATTCCAAAGATTGCGAAAACATAGACAAGGCACTTAAGAAGTACAAAAAGAAGTATGAGAAAGCCAAAACCCTCTTGCAGTTGCGTGAGCGTCAGTCGTTCACAAAGCCTTCTATAAAGCGCAGGGGAGAGGTTCTGAAGGCTATCTACAAGCAAAAAATATTCAACGGAACAATCGAAGCTTAAGAGCTTACAAATATATTGATCGGTAGTCATAAGGTTTCCTAACTTTATGACTACCTTTTTTTATATGTCAGACAATCATGTGTTTTTTGTCCAGCGTTTTTTGGATCATATAAAATATGAAAGAAGGCTATCTGTTCATACGATCAGGGCATATTCAGACGACATTACTTCATTTTTCAATTTTGCCAGGCAGTTGTTTGATGTAGATGAGCCTGAATT
>CANHUF010000267.1 GCA_947463715.1 Sphingobacteriales bacterium | reverse complement strand
GTGGTCATTATAAAGGCATTGACCAACGTGTTAGGGATCACTTCATCACCCGTGAGATTTCAATCGGTGACTTTGTGATGAGTGGCGGGGAGTTGGGAGCTGCTGTTATTGTGGATGCAGTGGGACGATTAATTCCGGGTGTACTCAACGACGAAACTTCAGCTTTGTTTGATTCATTTCAGGATAATTTACTTGCACCGCCAGTGTATACCAGACCCGAAGAGTTCCGTGGCTGGAAGGTTCCGGAAGTGCTCATGAGCGGCAATCACCGCAAAATTGAAGAATGGCGGTTTGAACAGGCTGTAGCAAGAACAACAGAGCGGAGACCTGATTTATTGAGGGATTAACTTTTGCCTTACCTGAAGGAGTCCGCGAACAAATTGTGGGTCCAGATTATTGTAAAAATTGAATTTTCTTTTTGCTGACAGCTTCTCCCAAATCTGCCACCAGCGCCAAGCTGCCAGCCAATAAACGGGGGTAAATAGAAATGGAACTATCCAGATTACTCCACCTGCGAAGCATGCCACAACACTGATCAATGCCCACCATATTAATCCTGCAAATCCAAGCACTCCACTGTGCACACTCGTAAAGAAATCAATACGGGTGACAGTTTTATCTGCAATACGCCTGGAAGCCCACAAGGGCAATGCTCCCATTAGGAATCCTGCGATGAAGACTGGAAATAAAAGGACTAACTTGATAGTTTCGTTCAGTGACAACTCCGGTTGAGAGAGGGATTGGTCGTTTAGCGGATATTTCATCAACCTGAAACGGTAGTTGGCTAATAAATCCTGTTGCTCCTTGTAAGTAACTTCATCCATTGAACTGAGTGATTCACAGATCAGCCTGGAACTGCTGAAGAAATTTCCTGGTTCAAAGCCGGGCAAGTGATACAACATATTTATCAGGAATTCTGCATGGGGGGTATGTTCGCTTTTCGCAACATGGATGACATTGCGAACAAACAGCTGCTGCATCGCAGCATTAAGCTTATTGATGGCCTGCGCCGGAAATGCGTGGTATATTTCCCTGAAAGATGACATTGTCATGTTTTCACCCACACGAATAAACAGATTGGCTCCCCTGCTGTGGCTGGAATAATTGATGGCAACCGACTGAATGTAAAGCTCTCCGGCAAATCCATCATCAAAAGCAGTCTGCAATGCTACCCGAGCAGCACCTTTTTTAAATGTTTCCAGCTGCTTGGACTGTCTGCTAAATCCTTCCGGAAAAATAAGGAGTAATTTTCCCTGTGATAATAATTTCCTTCCACGGTCGAAGGTTCTTTTGTTGCGCTCAAGGTTTCCTGTACCGTGTTCCCTGCTATAGATCGGGATCATGTGCAGCATGGTAAGAACCCTGTAAGCCAGCGGGTGACTGAAAATATCCCCTCTGACATAGAAATAGAGAGACCGACGCAGGAAGACAGCCAGAACCATGGCATCCAGAAATGATGCCGGATGGTTGGCAATGAGTATGGAAGGATTAGCTTTTTGCAGTTTATCCAACCCAACAACATCAATCCTCCTGAAGAAAATTTTAAAAGTCAGCCACATCAGGGCCCACCCAAACCGGTAAAACATTTGCCAAATTACGAAAAAATAAAAACTCCACTCATCACTAGCCCTTTCCACTTGCAGGAATTTACTTTATAATTGGCATTAATTTGCGAATTTTGTACCCTTAACGCTTTAAATGCAACCCAACAGAATTCTGATAATCTTTGCTCTTTTTTTCTTTTCCGCTGAGCTTATAGCTCAAAATGGCATGCAGTTTCAGGAACAATACCAGGTTCAGATCAGCAAAACACCTGATATCATAAAAATTGATGGCCTTCTTGATGAAGCGGCCTGGCAAAATGCAGGCATTGCCAAAGACTTTTTCATGAAGTGGCCCAATGATGAGGGAAGACCCAAAAGACAGACAGAAGTCAGGTTTACACATGACGAAGAATTCATCTATATCGGCATCAAGGCTCTGGATACCAATTTCTACATTGCACAGACCCTGAAACGAGATCAGGGCATGTATGAAAGTGATGCCGTTTCCATTGCTATTGACCCTGTTAACCAGCGTACCAACGGATTTATTTTCTCGATAACCCCATACAATGTGCAGACTGAAGATCTGGTTACAGTTGGGCAATCTGACGAACAGATGAGCTTCAGCTGGGACAATAAATGGTTTTCTGCTACCAGTCGTCATGAAACCTACTGGATTGCAGAGATTGCCATTCCATTCAGCACTTTGAGGTTCAAAGAGGGAAATAAAAGGTGGGGCTTGAATATCCTGCGTTCTGACCTTAAAAACAATGAGTATTCCACCTGGACAGACATGCCACTGAATTTCAGTTTTTTTGACTTCGGATACTCTGGTGCCATTATGTGGGAAAAGGCTCCGACTTCACCAGGAACAAATATTTCACTGATTCCCTATACAACAGGATCAGTAGCACCAGACAGGGAGACGCAGCTTCCTACAAAAGGCAAGATAAATGGCGGATTTGATGCCAAAATAGCCCTCACTCCCTCATTAAACCTTGACCTGACAGTCAACCCGGATTTTTCTCAGGTGGAAGTAGACAGGCAGGTAACCAACCTCACCCGCTTTGACATATTTTTCCCGGAACGCAGAACATTCTTCCTTGAAAACGACGACCTTTTTTCAAGTTATGGTATTCCGCCGATCAGGCCTTTTTATTCCAGAACAATCGGACTCGATGCCGATGCCAATAAAGTTCCCATCCTTGCAGGTGCCCGCATCAGCGGAAACATTGCACCCAAAACAAGAATTGGATTCATGAATATGCAAACTGGTGCTACAGCAGGTTCTGTTTCCCAAAACTATACTGCTGTTACATTTAACCAACAGGTGCAGGCAAGATCTGTTGTAAAAGGATACTTTTTGAATAGACAGGGTTTCGAAGATCAAAACCATAAATTCAGGAATGCCCAGGATGCTTATGGCAGAAATGCCGGTATGGAATATGGATTTATTGATAAATCCGGCAGGTGGAATGCCTGGGCAGGACATCATCAATCCTATAAGCCGACGATTGCCAATCCACAGCATTATACCAATGCCGGAGGCGGTTACCTAAGCAAAAAATTCAACCTGATTGTTGATGCTGGTAAAATAACAGATAATTATTTCGCAGATATGGGATTCGTAAATCGGATCACTAATTATGATGCCCTCCTTGATACTTCAATCAGAAAAGGATTTAACCAGATTTATAATGAAATCAGTTATACCTTCTTCCCAAAAAAAGGTCCCTTAAACCAAATAATGCTGCGGCTGGAAAACTTCATGATTTACAACCTGGAGGGCGGCTTAAATGAAAGAAACCATGATTTCGAAGTGCGCCTTTTCTTCAAGAACACTTCAAATATGATTTTTCACAGGCATGAAAATGTGAACAACCTCCTGTTCAATACAGCATTTACAGACGCCATGCCCTTACCTCCCGGCAGGTACAAAGCACCTTCCTATGGACTCACCTACAACACAGACAGCAGAAAAAAACTTTACTTCAGAACTGATTTCGAGGCAGGGGATTTCTTCAATGGCAAAATCCTCCGGTATGAATTGAGTGCCACATACAGGGTGCAACCCTGGGGTAATTTCAGCATGAGTCTGCAGCAGGCAAGACTGAACTTTCCTACCCCTTACGGAAAGAGCAACCTCTTTCTCATTGCACCAAGGATCGAGATTAATTTTACAAACAACCTGTTTTGGACAACTTTTATGCAGTATAATAACCAGCGTAATAATTTTAATATAAACAGCAGGCTGCAATGGCGCTATAAACCCATGAGTGACCTGTTCCTTGTTTACAGCGACAATTATTTTACAGACCCCTTCATGAAAAACAAGAACAGGGCACTGGTATTCAAGTTGAATTACTGGTTGAATTTATAACAGCTTTTCATTAACTTCATCCTTACACAAAACAACGAACATGCCAACAAACAGAAGATCCTTTCTGCGCAACGTTGCGCTGGGTTCAGGAGCCATTGCAAGTGCCCTACCCAATAATTCCTATGCCCATGCTATGCAAAATGCTCAGGCGCCATTCAATATGTGCGGGTTTGCTGCCCCTAAGTTGAGCACAGTAAGAATCGGCCTGGTTGGAACCGGAAGCCGGGGTACCGGAGCAATTGACCGATTAAGCTATATTGATGGGGTTCAGATAACTGCCCTGTGCGACAAATACCCCAAAAACCTTGAAAGGTCACAGGCAATATTGAACAAAAAAGGACTGCCTGCGCCAAAAACCTATACCGGTGAAGAAGGCTGGAAAGCCTTGTGCGAGTCTAACGACGTTGACC
>CANHUF010000266.1 GCA_947463715.1 Sphingobacteriales bacterium | reverse complement strand
GAAATTTTTGATGAATATTCCCTACATATGGTGGCTTTTTACCGCAATGAAGTAAAGCCGATGGAAGGTGCTGAAGAAGTGTTTCAGTGGTGTCAGGATAATCAGATCAGGGTGGCTACAGATACAGGATTTCACAGGGATGTAAGCAATGCAATTATGGAAGGATTGAAGTGGAAGGAAAGGCGTCTGATAGATTTGCATCTTGATGTTGAGGATACTAACGGGATTGGCAGGCCTGCACCTTATCTTATTCATAAAGCCATGTACATGCTGGGCATAACCAGTGTGCATGATGTTGTCAAAATTGGAGATACGCCTGCAGATCTCTTATCTGGCTACAATGCAGGTTGCAAAGGCAATATAGGTGTTTTGAGTGGCGCAAATGATATTGAAACACTTAAGCGATATCCGCATACACATATCACTGAAGATGTTAGGCAATTACCCGAACTGATTACTAAAGAATTTAACCAGCAGTGATGCATCAAAGTGCAGGTTTAGCAGGCTATTCATATCGTCCGAATGCATCCTTTGTTGTCAAGGCGGCAGCCGCTGCTTTCATCACATACCTGAGTATGTATGCCTTCAGGAAACCTTTTACAGCAGCTACCTATGATGGTTTATACCTGTGGGGAATGCAATACAAATTATGGCTTGTATTGGCGCAGCTCATTGGCTATACATGTTCAAAATTTCTTGGTATACGTTTTATTGCTGAACTCACCGAACAAAATAGGATAGCTGTATTAACCGGACTCATGTCTTTCGCGCTCCTTACGTTGTTGCTCTTTGGTTTGATACCATATCCTTACAACCTCCCTGTTATGTTTCTGAATGGTTTACCATTAGGAATGATCTGGGGTGTTGTATTCTCATTCCTGGAGGGCAGAAGAACTACTGAGTTGCTGGGAGCTGTGATGGCTTCGAGTTTTATCATTTCTTCAGGTATCGTAAAATCTTCAGGTAGCTGGTTGTTGCAAAACTGGAACATTGCTGAAATGTGGATGCCATTTGTGACCGCACTATGTTTCATTCCTTTATTGGTTTTGGGTATTCTTCTTTTGAGAAATCTTGCTGGTCCTGATCAGGACGACATTGCAAGCAGAACGGCCAGGCTACCCATGAATAAGGTTGAACGAACTGCATTTTTAAAGCGCTTTGCCCCGGGTATTGTAATGGCTGTCTGCCTCTATGTTGCTTTGACTGTTTTCAGAGATCTGAGGGATAATTTTGCCGTGGAATTTTGGCAGGCCATAGGTTTTGGAGATAGTCCGGCCTTATTTACTTTTTCAGAACTTCCTACAGCTGTAGCTGTTTTAGTGGTCATCTCCCTCATGATTATCATCAGGGACAATAAACCGGCCTTCTTCAGTACCCTGATTATTTCTGCATGTGCCGGCCTGTGTCTTATTGTTGTTTCTCAGCTTTTCAGCAAGGGCAGGATTTCAGGTGTTACCTGGATGATACTTGCAGGTGCATGGATGTATTTGCCCTATATAGCCTATCATACTATTTTTTTTGAACGGTGGTTGGCCTATTTCAAATACAAGGGTAATGCGGGCTTTCTGATGTATATGGCAGACACAGCAGGTTATCTCGGTAGTACCATCGTACTCATCATCAAAAGCTTTGCAACACCGCACATAAGCTGGCTCGACTTTTTTATTTTTTCTGCTACGCTTGCCGGTTTCTTGATATTGATATTATCTGTATTCGCCTTTTTTTATTTTAAAAAACAGGCTGTACATAACGAATAAAATTTGAGCAGTAACTATGTTGAAAAAAAACTACGATGCAATTGTTGTTGGAGCTGGTATAGTCGGACTTGCTATGGCAAGGGCTTTGGGGGTTCGTGGGAAGAAAGTACTTGTGCTGGATAAAAGTCAATTTGCTGTAGGTGCATCAATACGCAATTTTGGCATGATCTGGCCAATTGGTCAGCAGGAAGGGATGATGTATGAACGTGCAATGCTCTCCAGGAGCATTTGGATGGAAGTGGCAGCAACTTCCTGTTTGTGGATCGATCCGGTTGGTTCATTGCATCTTGCTTACAGCAATACTGAAATGGATGCGCTATCTGCTTTTCACAGCATTGTTGGCACTGAGAGAAATTATACTTTACTGAATACTGCTGCTACTTTAAAAGTTTCAGATTCGATTGTATCAGCAGGATTAAAAGGAGGCTTACTCAGTACAGAAGAAGCTATAGTGGATGCGCCAAGAGCAATTGCTGCTTTACCTGCATTCCTGCAAGAAAGATATGGTGTGGATTTTCAATGGCAGACGCCTGTCAATGCAGTAGCAATTGGAAAAGTTATTTCAGGAAACAATGTATTTGAGGCCAATGAAATATTCATTTGCAGCGGTCCGGATTTTGAAACTTTATACCCTGACTTATTTGCTCAAACGGCCATAACAAAATGTAAACTGCAAATGATGCGATTTCAATCTCAGCCTGCCGGTTGGAGACTTGGCCCTTCACTTTGCGGGGGGTTATCGCTTATTCATTACAACGGATTTAAAGCGGCAGGGGATGCAGTTAAGCAATTGAAGCAGGAGTTTGAAAATAAATACCCCGAATACATCGAGTGGGGAATTCATGTGATGGTTTCACAGAATCAATCAGGTGAACTGATAGTGGGAGATTCTCATGAATATGGGTTAACTCATGATCCGTTTGATCGGCAAATCATTAATAAACTGATATTGAAATACCTGTCTGGTTTCGCTAGGTTTGCCAATGAAGAAATTGCAGCTTCATGGAATGGCATCTATCCCAAGATGACAAACGGGGAAACCGAGTTTATCACATCTCCAGCTGATGGCATTACCATAGTTAACGGATTGGGTGGTTCTGGCATGACTTTGTCTTTTGGATTGGCAGAGCAATTGCTGAATGGTACATATCAAATTAAATAATTATCAATAAACTTGTATGCAGGTAATTCAAAATCAGGAAAATCAGAGAATTGCTTTTATTAGGAATAACATCATCTTTAAGGAAGGGGATGAACAGGTTATCGGAATAAAAATCGGTGATTGTTTCTTCGGAAAAAGTCCACGGGTAGTTGGTAAGATCATCAACGGATTCATCTATACCCTGGAAGGAGAGATTATTGGTCAAAGCATGCATTATGCTGCACCCAATGAAAAATTTGCAACAAAGGAGCAGCTGACTGAGGCATGGGCAATTTTGTCCAGCATTGATGATCATGCCTGTCCGTGGATAACAATAACTGAAAACTGGTCTGCTAGGCCGCTGCATGAACACCTGATCTAGGTAATTAAGTTTCTAATTCAGGTACATGATGTATTTTGCATCATGGCAAAAAGTACACACTTTTTTATCAGAAGATCACACCGCTATCTCGGTTTGCTTTTGGGTGTGCAATTCCTCTTATGGACTATCGGAGGGCTTTATTTCAGCTGGAGTAATATGGATGAAATCCATGGTGATTTTCAGAAGAAAAAGGTTCCGTTGCTGAAATCAGATTTGGCATTGGTGTCTCCCAGTACGGTGCTGGATTCCATCAAAAAGATTCATCCAGTGGACTCCCTTGTTTCTATTCAGCTGATTGATATCCTTGGTGAACCCCATTATCAGATCAGGTGTGTTTCAGCAATACATGATACACTGACGCACACACATGATAAGGGCTTGATGAACCATCTCGCGCATGCGGTCACAGGAAAACTTCGTGCCCCACTTAATCAACAAGAAGCTGTTACAGTAGCCACCAGGCATTTCAACGGACAGCCAGATGTCACAGGAACCGAATACCTGACTGCAACCAACAGTCATCATGAATACAGGGAACAGCCTCATGCTTCATACCATGGATTATGAATCCCGCGATGAAATAGGGAATATGCTGCTTCGTATCTTTTCCATATTCGGACTTGTTACCATTTTAAGTGGATTTTCACTTTATATTATCAGCAGTAGGTGGTGGAAGCGCAGATTCCTCAGGAATTAAGAACATACTTTGTCTTACTTTGCATACTGTTCTATAAATTATGCTCATGTTGAGGTCTTTCCGAATTGTTTTTTTATTGTCGGTATGCATGATTTACATTTCAAAAACACATGCACAAGAGAAAAAAGACAGTGCATTCGTGGAGCTCGATGAGGTTGTTGTCTCCTTCAATAAATGGGAACAATCGAGAAATGAAATTCCCAACCGGATAGAAAAAATAAATAGAACGGATGTCCGACTCAGAAATCCGCAGACTACGGCAGACCTGCTTGGACAAATGGGCGGTGTGTTTATTCAAAAAAGTCAGCTGAGCGGGGGAAGTCCCATGATCCGGGGCTTTGCCACCAACCGTGTGCTGATTGTTAGTG
>CANHUF010000265.1 GCA_947463715.1 Sphingobacteriales bacterium | reverse complement strand
CTTTTACTTTATCCCAAACCTGATCTCCATTTTCCCAGTCAAACCCTACCTGACTGGCTTTTTCTTGTAACCGCATAGCCTGAACCAACGATGGCAATGCCCGTGGAACACCACTCAATACTGAAGTTTTACCCTCCTTCAGTTTCAGGTTTTCCCAGTTGCGTTTGACCGTTTCCTCGTCTTCAGCCACCACATCTCCGTAAATATGCGGATGACGATAAATCAGCTTTTCACAGATTCCATTGATAACATCTTCAAAATTAAATTGCCGCTGTTCAGAACCGATTTTAGTATAGAATAATACATGCAGGAGGATATCACCGAGTTCTTCCCTGATTCCTTTCCAGTCTTCATCAGTGATTGCATCAGCTAGTTCATGGCATTCTTCTATTGTCAGTTGCCGAAGCGTTTGAATGGTTTGTTTCTTATCCCATGGACATTGCTCCCGCAATTCATCCATGATTTTTTCCAGTCGCTTTATCGGATGTTCAGTCATTTCTTTTTGTATTGTCCCGAAAGATCGAGTAACTCAATATTTTTAAAATCGATTTCCTGTCCCTCGCTTTGAAGGGCAATGAAACCTTTTTCCAGGAGCTTACCATCTATTTTCAGTGCAGGATTGTATCCGTTTGCCACTCCACCACCAATCTGAGGTTTTGAATATTGCAATACGGTATCCCCGTTGATCAGGTGAGAGACCAGGGAATCGCCCAGTACGATGAGCTCTGCGTGCACCCACTGATCACCATAATATGTTTTTGAATTGGAGTTGATACAATGCCTTGGATCCACCCTACCCTTGAATACTACATCAGTTCCAGGAGAACACATATTTCCTGTGGGCCTTGCTAAACCATCATCTAACCCGCCCAGCAATTGCATCTCAACTGATATTGGCCAGTCCTGCTCTTTCAGTATTGTTTTGGGATCCTGAGAATGATACATGATTCCGGAATTGATCTTGGTATATGACGGGGCATCAGCCCGCCAGATCCCGGTAAACCGGTAATCAAAGCGCAGTTTAAAATAAGAGAATGGCTTATTGAAGAATAGATGGCCATACTGATTATTGAATTGGTCATATTGGTCATATCGAACTTTAATCATACCCTCTTCAGCCCTGAAGGTATTGCCGTAATTTTCCCCTACTTCATGGTGAAAAATTTTGACAGTCCAGTTGCTCAGGTCTTTCCCATTAAAAAGGGGAATCCATTTTTCCTTGTTCGGAGGAATCAATGCCAGTGTACCCAGGATGCAGATAAATACTGCAAACAGCTTAATAAACTTGTATTTCATACAATAGGAAGATACATCAGAATTTTCTAAACAACAGAACCAGGAAAAGTAAGGCTAACATATTCTTCATGAATAAAGCAATTTTGAAGAACAAAAAAATTAAAACCCCGGATGATTCCGGGGTTGTGCCCAAGACTGGATTCGAACCAGCACGCCGTTTCCAGCGCTACCACCTCAAGGTAGTGCGTCTACCAGTTTCGCCACCTGGGCCCGAGGGACGACAAAATTATATAATTTAAGGCATAAGAAAAAATCATGATTAAATTATTTTATCAGAACGATTCTAAAAGTGGTTCCTTTACCGGGTTCTGAAGATTTTATAATGAGTTGTCCGCCATGATTCTCTTCAATAATTCTTTTTGAGAGTGTAAGTCCAAGTCCCCACCCGCGTTTTTTTGTACTGAATCCGGGTCTGAAAATATGCTCTTGATCGGCCATGGAAATACCCTTCCCATTATCAGTAATATCAATGATAAGTTGATTCGTGGTTGTAAAAAGGTCAACCCGAATTTGCCCTTTCCCTTCTTCCATGGCATCAAGAGCGTTTTTAAGCAGGTTTTCAATAACCCATTCGATAAGGGGAGCTGCTACATCAATCACAACAGGTTGTTCTGGTTGTTTGCCCAACTGGAGATCAATCTTGGTAGCTGCTCTTTTTCTGATGTAGTCTATTGTTCTGCCAACGAGTATGCCGATGTCTGTTGGTGTTTTCCTAGGTTTACTGCCAATCAGGCTAAACCTTTCTGTGATCAATTCCAGGCGGTTGATATCCTTATCCATTTCATTCAGGACCATTTCCTTTTGATCAGTTTCACGCAACATGGCTGTCCAGCCAATTAAAGCAGAAATTGGAGTACCCAGCTGGTGTGCAGTTTCCTTCGCCAATCCTGTCCATAGCAGCTCTTTTTCGGTCTTATGCCTGTATTGTATGGCAACAAAAAGTATGGATATAAAAAGGATAACTACAATTAATTGCAGGATTGGAAAATACCTGATTTGCTTGAGTAAGGTTGACTCACCATAGAAATATTTATTATACTTTAAACCATCTGCATCCAGGTAAGTGATGATGAGATGGTTATCATTTTTAAATCTGCTTAGCTGATCTTTCAGGTAAACCGGGTTCTTAACGGCAAGTTGGCTGTCCAGATTCATGTAATTCATGATACTGTCTCTTTCGTCTGCTTCTATAACCGGGATACTTTTTTGTTCAGCAATGATAACCATTTGCAAAGAAAGGTCATCAGTAGAATCAGCCTTTGCAATCATTTGTTGAGCTGTAACCCATTCCTGCATTTGTCTGGACTCTTTTTGAGCTATCCGGTTGCTCAGGTAATCAGAATAAAAAAAAGTACCTGCAATAATTAAAACTGCAACCAGGGATATGAAGACCGTGCTGATTAAACTTTTACCCATAAATAATTTTGTAGCTACGGTTTAAGGCAAATTTGACGAATAATCCTTAGCAGACAAAGAAAATTCCAATCATTCACATTATTTTTGATGGAATGGACAAAATCGTTCAATTACCTGCTGTTGCTGTTATCATTCTAAACTGGAATGGTAAAAAATACCTGGAAAGGTTCATACCTGTTTTACTGCAATCTGGTTATCCCAATTTTAAAATTTATGTGGCCGACAATGGGTCTACTGATGATTCAATTGCTTTTTTGAGGCAAACTCATCCGGAGGTAATAATCATTTCGGAGCCTACGAATGAAGGTTTTGCGGGAGGCTATAACAGGGCTATTCTACAAATTCCGGAAGAATTTTTAGTTCTGCTCAACTCAGACATTGAAGTAACGCAAAACTGGTTGGAATCTCCTGTAAATATGATGCAACAGGATCCTGCAATTGGAGCTGTTCAACCCAAAATACTTGATTTCAACAATAAAAACCGATTTGAGTATGCCGGAGCAGCAGGTGGCTGGATAGATAGTCTGGGCTATCCATTTTCGATGGGAAGGGTTTTTGACATCCTTGAGAATGACCACCAACAATATGATAAGCCCACTCCAATATTCTGGGCATCAGGTGCTGCCATGTTTACGAGAAAATCAATCTTTATACAACTCGGAGGATTCGACAGCTATTTTTTTGCACACCAGGAAGAAATAGACCTTTGCTGGCGCATGCAAAAGGCTGGCTATAAGATCATGAGTTCTCCGGCTTCAATAGTTTACCATATCGGAGGAGGTACTCTTTCCAAAGATAATCCACGGAAGATATACTTGAATTTCAGGAATAACCTTATCATGCTTTGGAAAAATCTTGAAGGAATTAACAGATATCTGATACTTACAGCAAGATTTATGCTTGATGCGGTAAGTGCATGGAAAAACCTGCTAAGCGGACAACCATCCTATTTCAAAGCAGTTGTGGATGCACATTTTGGATTTTTCAAATGGCTTTTATTTACGCAAAAAAAAGCTTCAGTGCATGAATCAAGAAATAATCGCCTGACTGGATTATATAAAGGCAGTGTAGTATGGCAACACTTCATTAAAAAGAAAACAAGGTTTTCTGAAATTGTTGCTTCAGAGAATTGAAATATAAACACGTTTTATTATTTTTGCCCAGCAAAACAGAGATATGCAAAATAACACACAGGATACTGCAGCCAAAAATGATTTTGGCAGAAATTGGGTAAGTTCATCACGCTTCCTCTTTCACATTCAGCTCTTTGCAATCGTTGCTTTTGTAATGGGAGGCTGTTACGGATTATACAGCATGCATTACAAAGGTAAACCAAAAGTTGAGGTTCCTGAAAGCACTCAGTACACGCCAAAATACAAATAAGAATTTTCTTTTTTATTTCAATTCTTATTTATATTTTTGCACCCCAATCGTTCTTAAAAATGCGGAAGTAGCTCAGCTGGTAGAGCATAACCTTGCCAAGGTTAGGGTCGCGGGTTCGAATCTCGTCTTCCGCTCAAAATTCCATCAATAGATGGAATTTTTTGTTTAGTGACATAATGAAAGTTTGTCGCCATAAGCCCGGGTGGTGGAATTGGTAGACACGCAGGACTTAAAATCCTGTTCGCCGAAAAAGCGAGTGCGGGTTCGATT
>CANHUF010000264.1 GCA_947463715.1 Sphingobacteriales bacterium | reverse complement strand
GAATTATGCTGAGCCGAAGGCGAAGACAAATTCTTGACGGGGTGGTGGGAATATAAATAAAATCCACCACCCCGTCTTTCGATTCGCTTCGCTCTCGAAATCCACCCCTCCTGGCCAGGAGGGGAATTTGTGAAGAAGGTTAATCTGAACTTATACCCAAACTGCGGTTTTCAAGCCTACCAGAGGTAGGTAAACTTGTCCCTCGTGCCCAGCCTACGGCTGGCAGGCTTGTGCCTTTTTACAAATATCTCTTGATTTCCCCAACCAACTCACCCTTAGTTATCGGATTACCTTTGATTTTGTTATAAGGTTTGGCGTCTACGAGGTAGACGTCACGGATGATTTTGATGAGTTGTCCGTTGTTGATCTCTGGTACCAGCACGGTTTCAAAGTTGCTGATGAGTTCACCGAGGTTTTTAGGGAATGGTCTCAGGTAGCGCAGGTGTGCATGAGATACTGCATGGCCTTCGCTGAGGAGTTCCTGCACGGCACTTTTGATAGAGCCGAAAGTAGAACCCCATCCAAGAACCAGCACTTTACCTTTGGTGTCTCCGCTGTCTACCTGCTGATCAGGGATGTAGTTGGCAATCAGATCCACTTTGGCCTGACGCGTTTTCACCATGTGCTCATGGTTATCGGGATCATAGCTTACATTACCGGTGATATCCTGTTTTTCAAGTCCGCCAATGCGGTGTTCCAGCCCTTTGGTACCCGGAATAGCCCAAGGCCTCACGAGTTTTTCATCACGTTTGTATGGCTGGAATTTTGTTTCATCTTCAGACAGTCCCTCTTTGAATTTCACTTCAATTGGAGCGAGGTCAGCTTCCTGTGGGAACCTCCAGGGTTCTGCACCATTGGCGATATAGCCATCGCTGAGGAACATAACCGGTGTCATGTGTTGCAGTGATATGCGGGCAGCTTCGTAAACGGCACTGAAGCAATCGCTTGGGGTAGATGCTGAGATGACGGGCATCGGACATTCGCCATTGCGACCATAATACGCCTGCAGGAGGTCACTTTGTTCTGTTTTGGTAGGAAGACCAGTTGATGGTCCGCCACGTTGCACATCAATGATCAGCAAGGGTATTTCCAGCATAACAGCCAAGCCCATCGCCTCACCTTTCAGCGCAATACCAGGGCCTGATGTAGTGGTGACGGCCATGGCGCCGCCGTAGGCGGCGCCAATAGCTGCTGAAATACCGGCTATCTCGTCTTCCGCCTGGAAGGTCTTGACACCAAAATTTTTCATCCTGCTGAGCTCATGTAAAATATCGGAAGCAGGTGTAATGGGGTACGTTCCCAGAAACAGGGTGAGTCCGCTTTTCTGAGAAGCTGCAACCAGTCCCATCGCCAGCGCCTGGTTACCCATGATGGAACGGTATGTACCGGGAACCATTTTGGCTTTTTCCACTTTGTAACGGGTGGTAAATGTTTCAGTAGTGTCCCCATAATTATAACCTGCCTGGAGTGCTTTGATATTGGCATTGAGGATCTCATCCTTTTTGCCGAATTTTTCCTTGAGGAAGTTCAGGGTGCTGTCCATATCCCTGCTGTACATCCAGTAGAGGAAACCCAGTACAAACATGTTCTTGGCACGGTCCTTTTCCTTTGTCCCCATTGTGATTTCCTTCAATGCCTCGCGGGTCATCTTGGTCACATCCATTTTAATCAGCTCGAATCCTTCGAGGGAATTGTCTTCGAGGGGATTAACACCGTCAGGATAATTGGCAAGCCTCAGGTTTTTGGCATCAAATCCATCCACATTGGCGATAATCCTGCCTCCTTTCTTGATGGCTTTGAGGTTCGATTTCAGTGCGGCTGCGTTCATCGCTACAAGCACATCACATAAATCACCGGGGGTATATATGGCATCACTGGAGAAACGGAGCTGGTAACCGCTCACACCCGGAAGTGTACCCTGCGGTGCACGAATCTCTGCAGGGAAATCTGGGAAAGTGGCTAAATCGATTCCAAGGAGAGCTGTATTATTGGTAAACTGACTTCCTGTCAACTGCATTCCGTCTCCTGAATCACCTGCAAACTTGATAACAATATCACTGAGCAGTTCTTCTTTACGCTGTGGCATGGTTTTTGTTTATTTGAGTCATGACTGAGCAAAATGTTGCCGTGTCAATGAAATTAATTAAATTAGATTACAAAATTACCCTTTATGGCGCTTTTCAATTCAAGTAATCCCACACTTTCTGAAAAATCCTTCAACAGGTCGGCTGCTGTGCCCGGTTCAGGAGTGATGACATTCCGCGGAACCCTCAATAAATTCGGATTCCTCTTCATCATGGTGATGGCAACTGCTTTCTACGTATGGAACGAAGCCAGCGTTGGGAACAATGTGTCTGGCTATATCATGGGTGGAGCTATAGGCGGACTGGTTCTTGCCCTGGTGCTCATGTTCAAACCTACCCTTGCGCAATACCTGGCTCCGGCTTATGCGTTGCTCGAAGGTCTTGTAGTGGGTGGTATCTCTGCCATCTACAATGATGCTTTTGCCAAAGTGGCACCGGGCATTGTCATGCAGGCTGTAGTCCTCACTTTCGGAACTGCTATTGCCATGTACCTGCTTTTTACTTTTCGCATCATCCGCGTTACTGAACGCTTCCGCTCCATCATGTTTGCAGCTATAGGTGGCATCGCCCTCTTTTACCTCATCACTTTTGTTCTTTCCCTTTTTGGTGTCAATATTTCCGGACTGCAACAGGGTAGCCTGCTGAGCATCGGTATATCCATCGCGATTACTGCCATTGCAGCTTTGAGTTTACTGCTTGACTTCGACAGGATAGAACAGGGTTCTGCCATGGGTGCTCCCAAACACATGGAATGGTATTGTGCCTTCGCATTGCTTGTAACCCTTGTTTGGCTGTATGTGGAAATCCTCCGTTTGCTGGGTAACCTGTACGGACGCCGTGATTAAGATTTGCTAAAATTGAAAGGCAACTTGTTTGTCTTTTTATAATACAATAAACTCCCCTTTCGCCCTGGCGGATAGGTTTAGATAGGGGGTGGTGGAATTAAACTCAAACTATGACTATCCTATAACCTGAGAAGTCTGTTAGTTATCTTATCCCACCACCCCATCATTCATTCAACTTCGCCTTTGGCTCAGTTTCATTCATGCCACCCCTCCTGGCCAGGAGGGGATTATTCCAAGATTTTCATATTATCTCCGGATTAGGAGAATTTTGATAAATAAGTCGCGAAAACTACCATAATTGGACTTTTTTACGCAGTTTTACAGTCGCACTTCTGTTGTTTTGTGAAAAACCGGCTTTTTTTTGTGGAAACCCATTTCCCGCGAAGCCTTTCCTAATCCTCACCAATTTTAAATTTTTAATCCGGCATATGCGGAAATCTAATCACCCTTTCAGGTTGATGGTTATTACAATTTTTGTAATCTTAACAGGATTGCTGCAGGCTGTTTATGCTCAAGATAACCGGAATGGGAATGGTGAAGGTGGTGGCGTTGATCTGGTACTTACCAAGCAGGCAGACAAAACAGCAGCAAGGGTTGGCAGCAGGATTATATTTACCATTAAACTGAGAAATACGGGTCTATCCAAAACTGATGATGTAACTGTTTCGGACCTGCTTCCTTCAGGGTTTAGCTTCATTTCTTCTTCAAGTCCGCAGGCATATAACCCGGTTACAGGAGAATGGGATGCTGATGATCTTCGCGGGGGTGATTCCATCTCACTTCAGCTTGTTGCCTTGGTAAACGCTTTAACCCCTGCATCAAACCATACAAACGTTGCATTCATTGCCGATAAAAAAAATAACGACCCGCAACCCCTCAATGATACCGCCAGGGTTAAAATAACGGTATATGATTTTTCAGTTACCTCATCCACCATTTGCGCTCAGTCAGCCGCAGCCCTAACCGCAAGTGCCATCAATGTTGTCAATCCGGTTTTCAGGTGGTATGCTGATCAGGGACTGTCTCAACTGGTGTTTACAGGCGCAAACTTTTCAACTTCCAAACTGGAAACCGATCAAATATATTACGTAACCGTTAGTGGTGATAATATTCCGGCAGACGCTAATCCGCTGGTTTCAACTGTGCGGGTTTTACCTTCACCGGTTGCTCCTCAGGTTAGTGTGCTTCAACCCACCTGTTCAACAGCGTCCGGATCCATAACCATAACAGCTCCTTTACTGGCAGGTTTACTGTATAGTGTAGATGGTATTTCATTCACAAATACATCAGGTGTATTCAGCGGTTTATCTGCCGGCACTTACAATGTTTATATAAAGTCACCGAATGGTTGTGTTGGAGCTTCCACCCAGGTAGTACTGAATACACAGCCCTTGCCTCCTTCAGCACCATCTTTGTCTGTTGTTCAGCCTACCTGTAGCAATGG
>CANHUF010000263.1 GCA_947463715.1 Sphingobacteriales bacterium | reverse complement strand
GGGGATGTGCCAGAAATGAATGAATGGCATGGCCAGCTTCATGAACCATGGTAGTTAGGTCAGACATCTGTGAAGCCGCATTCATGAAAATGAATGGTGCTCCACTCTCCGCCAGTGGCATATTATATCCCCCGGGAGCCTTGCCCATCCTGCTGTCCAGGTCAAGGTGATTCAGCTCCTGCATTTTTTGAAGGCAGTCGCCAAAGAATGGATCCAGTTTATTGAGGCAGCTTATTGTTTTATTGAGCAAATCCTTACCATCGGTAAAGGGTCTGAGGGGTGCTATGCCTGCAGGTTCTGCTTCAGTATCCCACGGACGAAGTGTGTCGATGCCGAGTTTCTGCTGCTGATGTCTGTTTATGTCATCAACAAGCGGCATAACATGAAGCCTTACAGCCTCATGAAACTGAAAACAGGAGGCAGGTGTGTAGTCAAATCGACCCATTTCTGCAAACTTATAATCACGGTAGTTGCTGAAACCAGCATTGCGGCTTACCTGATCTCTTTTGGCAATTAAATTGCTGAATAGCTCATTGAGTGTTTCCTTGTCCTTAAGCCTGCGTTCGGCAATTTTCCTGTAAACAGTTTCCCTGATTGACCTGTCTTCACTTTCCAGAAATTTTGCTGCCTGTTGCAGTGTGAATTCTTTTCCATCCTGCTCAATGGTCATTTTACCCGCTACTGAACCATATTGCTGCTGCAAAACGCTCATTTCAGCCTGAATGGGTATATTTTCTTCCCTGAAAAGGTCGATTGATTTTTTTACAGACCTCAGATAGGTGAAATATTTTTCCTGGTCCAGTTCCTGAGTATATGGACAATCAACCAGTTTGCGGTTCAGCAGATCAGCATAAGGCTGAATTTTTGGTTGGATCTCCATAAAAAAGAAGTTGAATGCTTCTTCCAGTTCCTTGTTGGTGGTATCACAGGTCATCCTGACCTGACGCCAGCAGGCATCTTCACTGATGAAGGCTTCCAGTTCACTCATATCCGAGAGCCACTGCTCAAGATCGGCCTTATTTTCAATTTTTCGCTCACTCAGGCGAATGAAATAAGGAGAGATTGTTTCCCAGCTTGACAGATTAAAATCAACAGGTAAAAAGCTGTGTTTCAGCTTTTCGATATTCGCGGTATAATTCATTCAGGTTTTTTTCAATGATCAATACTAAGCCTCTGAATCTTCATTGTTTTCAGGTACTTCAGTCAGTTTTAATTCGATCTGGTGTGTTTTAATCACCCCAAACCAGCGGACCATTTTTTTCATGTCGCTGCTGTAAACCCTGTCGAAATCCATATTTGGATAAACCTGCTCAAAATATGCTTTTACAGCTTTATTGTCTTTTTCAGCAGGCAATGTTGCTTCAGCTGTATCCATTACTTTAAAGATATCAATCAGGTTTACATTTTCTTCTGTGGTGTAAACTTCGATTGTTTCGAGATGAGAAAACTGATGCAATCTGCTGGAAACAAACTTGGTGGTATTGTCTTCCAGAGAACGTACTATCGCCCCGTCTGTTTTGCTGCTAACCAATTCAAATAGTCCTGAAAATCCTGTAACTGAAATGAGTTTGTTGTATTCCATGTCCACATTTTATTGTTTGCAAGTTACAACCAAAAAGGCTAATTGTTTTCAGCAAGGATGTTGCTGATACGTTTTTCAATCGTTGGACCATCGCTGTATCCTCTTGCTATCATGTATAGTTTTGATTCTTCCAGTTGCAGGAAAACGCAGGGAAAACCGGATACTCCCAGTTGTTTTACCAAACTAAAGTCATAATGAGCCTTTTCTGTATAGGCTGGGTCTGCAAGTTTGGTATAAAATTCGTCAGCATCCATATCATATTTTTCCAGCAGGTGTCTGTATGCTTCCTTATCTGTCAGGTCTCTGCCTTCACTGTAAAGTGCGGCTTGTAAATCCGATGCAAAACCTACAGTGGCTGCCGGAAATTTTTCCCTGAAGATTGCCATCGCAACAGCAGACATCTCTGAATTGGGAAACCAGTCGCTTAGATCCGGATTGTTGATATGCCAAAGAAAATCTTCTCCGAATTTTACGCCGGCCATATCTTCCACATGCTTGTAGGCTTCTCTGATGTAACCTGCAATGTTGCCGATATGCTTCGTGGATTCAGCTGGTATCATACCACCGGAAAGTGTTTCAAAATCAAAGGTATTTCCATAGCGGGTCCATAAATCTTTGATAACAGGACTAAACCCGAAACACCAGCCGCAATAAGCATCGTAACAATAAATAATTCTTGGTTTCATGTCAGTCAATTTTAAAAGCTTCGAGGTTGAACTTCTCTGGGTACTTTCCTGTTTTTCCCGCATAAAAATTCCTGATTTTCTGCATGTCTTCTTCCTTATTGCCAGTAAACCAGATCGGATCTCCAAATCCGCCTTCTTTCTTTTTGAAATCAAGGTAGCCTGGTAAAACAGGTACACCGGATTTGAGCGCTGCATAATAGAAGCCAGACTTCACCTTTTCAACTTTTTTTCTTGTTCCTTCGGCGGGAATGGCAATGAATATTTCATCATGAGCCTGGAACAAATTGACGATTTGATCTGTAAGGTTGTGCTTTTTGCTTCTTTCAACCGGAATGGCACCAGTATTTTTTAGGAGTATGCTCAATGGAAAAAAATTAACCTCCTTTTTAATCAGATAACGCATTTTAAGCTTGAGTTGTCTGAATACCGCCAGGGCATAGACAAAATCCCAGTTGCTTGTGTGCGGTGCAGCAATCACAACAGCTTTTTTGATATCTGGAGGAACGGTTCCAACAATCTTCCATCCCCTGATTTTAAAAAGGAATATGAATAACCTGGTGATCATATTTCAGTTTTAATGTGCTTCAAGCCAATTGTCGCCAATACCGGCTTCTGCAATTACAGGCACCTGGTTTGGCAGTGGCAGAGCCGCTTCCATATTCTCAAGTATACAAGCTTTTAATTCCTCAGCTTCAGTACGGAGGGCATCAAAAATCAATTCGTCATGAACCTGCAGTATCATCCTGCTCTTGAAGCCTTCTTTTTTAATAGCATGATGAACTTTAATCATAGCCAGTTTTATCATGTCTGCAGCAGTTCCCTGTATGGGGGAGTTAATGGCATTGCGTTCGGCGAAACCTCTGACAGTGAAGTTGGATGAATTGATATCCCTCAGCCACCTTTTTCTGCCCATTAATGTTTCAACATATCCTTTTTCTCTGGCAAAATTGATGGTATTTTCCATGTAACCGGTTATCCCGGAGAACTCTTTCTTGTAGTTATCGATGATTGTTTTAGCTTCTGTTCTGCTGATACCCAGATTTTCAGACAGTCCGAATGCTCCTTGTCCGTATATGATTCCAAAGTTTACACTCTTGGCTTTATACCTCATCTCTTTTGTTACTTCATTTTCTTCTACACCGTAAACTTTGGCTGCTGTAGCTGTATGGATATCTTTTCCCATTCGGAATGCCTCACACATGTTGGGGTCACCACTGATTGCAGCTACAACGCGCAGTTCTATCTGTGAGTAGTCTGCCGAAATCAATACATGATCCTTGTCTCTTGGCACAAAGGCCTTCCTAATTTCTTTACCCCTGTCACTTCTTACAGGGATATTTTGCAGGTTGGGGTTATTGCTTGCCAGCCTGCCGGTAACAGCAACAGCCTGACCATAAGTGGTATGCACCCTTCCGGTTTTGGGGTTAATCAATTCTGGCAATGCATCAATGTATGTCGATTTCAGTTTTGTGAGCTGCCTGAAAGCAAGGATATCTGAAACGATGGGGAACTGATGAGCCAGCTTTTGCAAAACATCTTCTCCGGTTGCGTATTGTCCGGTTTTTGTTTTTTTGGCTTTGGGATCGAGCATCAGCTTCTCAAAAAGTACTTCGCCCAACTGTTTTGGAGAGGCAAGGTTAAAACGCACCCCGGCAGTCTTGTAAACTGCTTCTTCCGCCACTTTGGCTTCCTTCTCCAATTCTTTGGAATATTCTTTCAGGAAGTCCACATCCACCTTTACTCCTTCAAATTCCATGTCAGTGAGCACTTTCACCAACGGGTTTTCGACCTCAAAAAACACCCTTTCAACTTCTTTCTCTTTGAGAACAGGTTCGAAAATATGTTTCAGTTGGAGGGTGATGTCTGCATCCTCACCTGCATATTCCTTGACCCTTTCAACCTCCACATCCCGCATGGTGCCCTGGTTTTTACCTTTTTTGCCTATCAGTTCTTCAATATGAACGGGTTCATAGCCAAGGTATTTTGCACTTAACTGGTCCATCCCCCTTTTCCCTTCAGGGTCGATGACATAATGTGCCAGCATGGTATCAAAAATTTCACCTGCAAGATCAACCCCATGGTTTTTCAATACAAGCAGGTCATATTTGATGTTTTGTCCGATC
>CANHUF010000262.1 GCA_947463715.1 Sphingobacteriales bacterium | reverse complement strand
TTATTTTCAGAATGAAGCATAATATGAAAAAAAAACCCTCCATTTAGGAGGGTTTGGATATTAATTTATTTCAATTTGAAGGCTGCCTGTACTTTATCAACATAATCAAGCTTTTCCCAAGTAAATAATTCTACTTCAAACGTTTGTGTGCCTCCACCTGGTTTATCAAGGGTTTTTGTAACTACTTCATTCTTTCTACCCATGTGACCATATGCTGCAGTTTCCTGGTAGATTGGATTTCTCAGTTTAAGCCTTGTTTCAATAGCATAAGGCCTCATATCGAAAAGTGCTTCCACTTTTTTAGCTATTTGACCATCCGTGAGATCAACTTTTGAAGTACCATAGGTATCTACGAAAATACCCATTGGTTTCGCTACGCCAATAGCGTATGATACCTGAACGAGAATTTCATCCGCAACACCAGCTGCAACCATATTTTTAGCTATATGCCTGGCAGCATAGGCTGCACTCCTGTCAACTTTTGAAGGGTCTTTTCCACTGAATGCACCACCACCATGTGCACCCTTACCGCCATAAGTATCAACTATGATTTTACGTCCTGTAAGACCGGTATCTCCATGTGGACCGCCAATCACAAATTTGCCGGTTGGATTAATATGGTATGTAATTTGATCATTGAATAACTTCTGAACGTCCTTTTTACACTTAGACTTCACTTTTGGCATAACGATACTGATGATATCATTTTTAATGGTATCAAGCATTTTCTTGTCGTTGGTAGAAAAGTCATCATGTTGGGTAGAAACAACTATGGCGTCAATGCGAAGTGGCTTGTCATTGTCATCATATTCAATGGTAACCTGACTTTTAGCATCTGGTCTGAGGTACGGCATTTTACTTTTCTTATCTCTTCTTATTGCCGCAAGTTCAATGAGAATTTTATGCGCCAAATCAAGTGCAAGAGGCATGAAGTTATCGGTTTCGGTTGTTGCATAACCAAACATCATACCCTGATCTCCAGCACCCTGGTCTTCTTTTTTCTTTCTTTCTACTCCCCTGTTAATATCATCAGATTGCTCATGAATGGCGGAAAGGATGCCACATGAGTTTGCCTCAAACATATATTCGCTCTTGGTATATCCAATTTTGGCAATTACACCTCTGGTAATTTTCTGCACGTCTAATGTACAGTTGGCTTTAACTTCACCAGCAAGTACAACCTGTCCTGTTGTAACCAAAGTTTCACAAGCAACTTTGGCCATGGGATCAAAAGCAAGAAAATTGTCAATAAGTGCATCAGAAATCTGATCAGCAACTTTGTCTGGGTGTCCTTCGGATACACTTTCGGATGTAAAAAGGTAAGGCATGATTTTATTAATTAGATGGCAAAGATAATGTCAAAAAATTAAAGCTTTGAATAAACGACTCTTAATTTAATCTTGTCACTGGCATGATTTCCTCCACCAAGAACAATATTGCCCCTGCTAAGGTTATTCAGGGCAAATGTGATAAAAAGGTCTTCATAACGCAAACTGAAAGGCGCAAACAACTTGAGCTGTAGGTTTGAATTATTTCTGGTGACAATACCCTGCAAATACCGAGTTATATTCATTTTATAAGCAGATACAAAATTATTGTTTCGATCAGCAATATACCTTCTTTGTCCACCGAAGAGATAAGACTCAAATTTTCCATTTAGGAAACCATCTGATAGGAATGGCAAGAGTTTTCGACTTGAGGAATCAAACATTTCCAGATAGAGATACTCCGGTGTGGTGAAAATATTGGGCCTTCTACCGGGTGTTGGAACTTCCTGCATGGATATTTCAGCAAGGTGTACTATTACGTTTCCTTTCTTCTGCTTAAATTCATCAATACCTGGAAATTTAAGCAAAGAGTAAGTACCTGGATCAGCCTGAATATAAAGGAGACTATCCCCCCTTGGACGTAATCCTATATGTGATGACGCTTCACTTCCGTTGTATGATCTTGCAATATTATTTATACCAGCTCCACCATATAAAGTATTGAATGTGAAGTCTTTGTGGGTAGTATCTGTTTTTCCGTCCTTTTTGAACTTGTAATACAACCTAAGATAGGTAGCAGTATCGCTCATTGCAAAACTCATGAGGGCATTTGCCTGAGTACCTGCAGTTTGGGGGATAAGGGCAAAGCCCTTTAAGAAGTCACGGTAAAGTGAATCATTATTGAAAGGACTTGAGGCGGAAGTATCGAATGAAAGAAGTGATCGTCCAAAATTACTATTGAGTCTTACCCGAAGTTGGCGGTCAATGTTTTGCTTAAAAAGATACAAAGAGTCGTTTAATTCTGATGGACTAAAAGTTTTTGATCCCAGTAATTCTCCATATCTAACCGATTTCCCGGTATTATAAACTGTATCAGCTTTTAGAAGTTCTGTTATTCGGTGAACGTTAACCTGTTGAATGGCGTTTGTATCTCCGAAAGTGTTAGTCCACCGTAAACATAAAACAACAGAATCAAATACCAGACTATCTCTAACTGTTTCAAAGGCAAAAGGATAACTCTCTGGTTTTACTTCAAAAAAGATGGAAGCAGTCGTTTTGCCAAACTGTGGATCATTGGAAATATGACCAAGAATGAACTGCCCAACATTTCCATTTATATCTCTTCCCAATTTAGGCAGCATGGAATCGGGGGTCAAAAATGTAGATGCAACAACTTCGAACGTAGTATCAAAAGTTGTGATATTGTCTATTGCAGGTAATAAATCAGCTCCAATGTCAGTACTTTTGATTTTAGTACATCCGAAAGTGAGGAGTGTTGAAACTGCTAAGATTATTTTTTGAATCGGAAATCGATATCTCACGTGGTTCTTTTTTCTTTTCCAGTTAGGATTACTTATTTGCAAGGTCGCTATACAATTGTAAATACTCTGTTAAATCAGTATCTGGATTAAACTGAATTACCTTCTTGCCTTTTACTTTAGAAAAAATATCAAGCAATTGTTGATCTATCTGCCCATCACCAAATGACAAAGCATCTGCATAGAAACCACCACCATGCATCATTGCATAGTTGTTGTTATTTTTGAAAGGTTCCATCTCCTTTTCTTTGATTGCAGCATTGATCATGCACAATTTTTGGAAATCAGGGCCAAAATCCTGATCAAACGTTTTTTGTCCAACCGTAAAAAGAACCTTGGAATTACTAAAAACGGGTTCTTTTTTATAAGCTGTTTTGAGGAATAATGGAATCAATCCTGTCATCCAGCCTGAACAATGAATTACATCAGGAGGCCATCCAAACTTTTTAACTGTTTCAATAGCACCTTTACAGAAGAAAATGGAACGAATTCCATTGTCATCAAACCATTCATCCTCTTCCCCATTGAAAACAAATTTCCTTTTGAACATTTCTTCGTTATCGAGAAAATAAACCTGTAAACGTGCATTCGGAAGTGATGCTACTTTAATCTGTAGGGGGTAATCATCATTTTCTATAGATATATTAATACCAGACAACCTTACAACTTCGTGCAACCTGTGGCGTCTTTCATTAATTGTTCCGAAACGAGGCATAATACACCTTATTTCATAACCACTGTCATTGGCTTTGATTGCTAATTTGTTCACAATCTCCGAGAACTCTGTAAGTTCAAGGTAAGGTGACATTTCGTTAGCAATAAACAATATTCGTTTTTTTGTAACCATGCTTTGAGTTAATGGAGCAGTGAATTATTTGCAAAAATACAAAATTTATCTGATTTGGCTACCTTTACACTACTCACCAATACGTTTATGACCCTAAAATGGATTAAATCCGGCTTTAAATTTGTCTTTTTTCTATCATTGGGTTTAACTCTTATATGGTATTCAGTCCGCAATTTTTCTGCTCAAGACATTGAAAAACTGATGGAAATGGTGGGAGGAGCTGATAAATTGACCATATTATACTGCATATTCATCGTTATGCTGAGTCATTTTATCAGGTCTCTGAGGTGGCAGATGATGATAATGCCATTGGGCCAAACTCCACGGCTGAGTAATGTATTTTATGCTGTTTTAACCGGCTTTTTTTTTAATCTTATTTTTCCGCGCCTGGGAGAAATCATGAAATGTTCTCTGATAGGCAAGTATGAAAAAATTCCGGTTGACAAACTTGTTGGCACTATGGTTGCCGAACGGATCATAGACTTATGTTGTCTCATTTTAGTCATAATTCTAACCATCATAACACAACTATCCTTGGTGGGTGATTACACTCACGAACTTATCAACGCTTTCTCCAACAAATTTAAAATGTCTCTGTTTCCTATATTAATTGTTTCTTCAATTATATTTCTGATTGTTATATTTATTGTTAAGTATCTGAAAAACAGCAATTTAAGATGGGTTATCAAAATAAAAACTTTATTGTCTGGTGTACTTGAGGGGCTTATGACAATAATGAAAATGAAACA
>CANHUF010000261.1 GCA_947463715.1 Sphingobacteriales bacterium | reverse complement strand
GATGATAAAGCATACAAAGGTCTCTGGAATGTGCATGGTATCTTCCGCACAGAAGCTTTGTATGAAAATGGCGTAAAGATGATTGTTTCCAATGAGTTGACCAATGGTGTCAAATTCATCGGATCGGAAGGATGGATCTTTGTAACCCGGGGTAATTACCGTGTCACAGATACCGATCCGGTTGCAGACAGCAATGGTGTAAAACCACTGGATGCCAGCAATCCCAAAATCCTCCAATCTGTCATCGGTAAGAATGAAATTCAGCTCTATGAGAGTTCCGAGCAGCATGCCAACTGGCTCGATTGTATCAAGTCGCGCAAGGAACCGGTTGCCCCAATTGAAACAGGTCATCGTTCCTGTTCTGCCTGTCTCTTACACCAGATTGCGATGAAAGTAAATAGAAAAATCTACTGGGATCCTAAGAAAGAGCAATTCAAAAATGACGATAAAGAAGCTACAGCGATGCTTTCCCGTCCGCGTCGTAAGAAATATGATTTCTAAAACGTATGATATTCAACATGAATGGGGATTTTTATAATCCCCATTTTTTTTCTCATACATGCATTGATTCAATAACTTTGGGTACTTAAAAAAATATCATGGCAGATCAAAAGCTTCGGATACTGGTAGTTGGTTGTGGTAATATGGGTGCATCTCATGCCATCGCTTATGCGCAAATGGAAGGTGTTGAGATATGTGGAATTGTTTCTACCGGAAAAAGCAAAGAAGTTTTGAATGAAAAGCTGGGCGGTGGATATCCATTGTTCAGTGATTACCAGCAAGCTCTTCAGGATACAAATCCTGATGCTGTTTGTATTTCAACATACCCGGATACCCATGAGTCTTTTGCCATCATGGCTTTTGAAAAGGGTTGCCATGTGTTTATGGAAAAGCCAATCGCAGATTCAGTTGCAGGAGCGGAAAGGGTTGCAGCAGCTGCACAACGTTCCGGAAAGAAACTGGTTGTAGGATATATCCTCCGTCATCATCCTTCATGGATCAAATTCATAGACATCGCACAGCAACTGGGAAAGCCTCTGGTTATGCGGATGAACCTGAATCAGCAGAGTCACGGTTATATGTGGGATGTTCACCGTAACCTAATGAAGAGCTTAAGTCCGATTGTAGATTGTGGGGTGCACTACATTGATGTCATGTGCCAGATGGTTCGTTCAAAGCCTGTTCAGGTCAATGCCATTGGTGCCAGGCTCACAGAAGACATTCCAGCTGGAAATTACAATTACGGCCAGCTGCAAATTCGTTTTGAAGATGGTTCAGTGGGTTGGTATGAGGCCGGGTGGGGACCAATGATGAGTGAAACAGCTTTTTTTGTGAAAGATGTTATTGGTCCGAATGGTTGCGTCTCAATCGTTGCAAAAGAAGCCGGTGCAGCAGGCAAATCAGATTCCGTGGATGCACATACCAAGACAGAATCACTCCGCTGGCACCATGCTGCAATAGATCTGAAAAATGAATTTACAAAACCTGATGAATGGATTGACCTCACCGATGAACCGGATCATCAGGAACTCTGTAACAGAGAGCAGGCATATTTTCTGAAAGCCATCACGGAAAACATCGACCTCACAGACCATGTTGAGGATGCTGTCAATTCTTTACGCATTGCATTCGCCTGTGATGAGAGCGTAAGAACCGGAAGTCCTGTTATGCTCTAAGCACTACATTTATATCAGTTGAATATTTTTTAATGCTGCTGGTTTAAAATATTAAAACCAACAGTAGTTCACATTGGCTTAACATTTTGCTAAAGTTAAGTTCATTTCAACAGCATGTTGCCATAACACGCAGGTAATACTTTTGTCCCGCCTTTCTCATGAACAGTGGTAGGGTTGCCATGTCTATGGTGACCCCATTTTAACCATCTTCAAAGAAGCTGTATGGACAAACAAAAAGCGATTGCAATTACAACAGAAATTTTTGAGTTATACACCCGTTATGGGTCAAGTGATTATATAGGTGAGCCGGTTTCACAACTGGAACACATGTGTCAGGCTGCACAGATGGCTGCTGCTGAAGGTGCAGATGACGAAATGGTATTGGCTGCTTTTTTCCATGATATCGGCCATCTCTGTGAATTCATCATGCCACTGGAGAAAATGGAAGGCATCGGCATTGTTGACCATGAGTCGATTGGCGAAGAATACCTCTTGAGCCATGGGTTCTCTCCAAGATTAGGCAGGCTGGTTCAGGGTCATGTACCTGCGAAACGTTATCTCACATTCAAATATCCGGAATACTACCAGCGATTGTCGCAGGCAAGTAAAGAAACACTAACGATACAGGGAGGTGTTATGCAGGCAGATGAAGCAGCTGCATTTGAGGCAGATCCCCTGTTTGCAGATTATATCAAAATGAGGGAATGGGATGATCGCGCAAAGCTTGTCAATACACCCATTCCAGATTTAGACTTTTTAAAGGAGATGGCCATTCAGCATCTCATGAATCAAAATTAAACTTATGCAGAAAGCATATCAGCTGGCAGTATTTGATATAGCCGGAACCACGGTAAAAGACAGGGACTATGTAGCCATTGCCTTCATTGAGGCATTTCAGCATTATGGTATAGATCTTCAGGTGAATGAAATTTCACCCTTGATGGGATTTAAAAAAACTGAGGCCATTGAAAGGGTTTTAATTGATAAGCAGGTTGCGCACACTGTAAATGTGATTGAGGATATACACAATCATTTTGTCAATGCCATGGTTTCATTTTATGCCACTGCACATGAAGTTGAACCTTTGCCAGGTGCTGAAGACATATTCAGATTGCTACATGAGAAAGGAATACATGTGGTGCTCAATTCAGGATTTCCAAGAGTTATAGTTGATGCCATTGTAGACCGTTTGGGGTGGATGGAAAACGGATTGATTGACGGATATATAGCCAGTGATGAAGTTGAAATGGGAAGACCTTATCCAATTATGATTCATCAGCTCATGAAACATTTTGGTGTTGAATCTCCAGCTGCTGTCATTAAAATTGGCGATACCATGGTAGACATCCAGGAAGGAAGAATGGCGGCATGTGGATTGGTGCTGGCTGTTACAACAGGTGCTTACACTAGGGAACAACTGGCTGAATATAGTCCTGATCATATACTCGATTCACTTGATGAAATCAGACAATACTGCTGATGGGCAATACGGCAACATATTTTTCTTTTGACAGTGGGAAGTGTTCTTTTGATAGCCATACGCTTGAAATACCAGCTTTAAAGCAGGGTGAGATAGTTGTAAAAATTTTATTCACAACCATTTGTCGGAGTGATCTCAATACCTTCCTTGGCAAGCGTAAGGAAAAAAATCCTACCATCCTGGGTCATGAAGCTGTTGGTGTTGTTGTTGATCTTGCTGCATCAGATGGGTTGGTTGACTTAAAAGGAAATATATTGAAACCCGGTGACCGAATCACCTGGGCTATTTATGCAAGCGACCCGCAGGATCCGCTCTCCTTTAAGGGAATACCCCAGAAGGCACGTGGTTTATTTAAATACGGGCATGAGCAGATCACTGAAGATAATCAGTTGCATGGCGGATTGTCAACACATATCATTCTTCGGAAAAATACACCTGTAGTTGTGTTGACTGACTCACTTGCTCTTCATTCCGCAGCACTGATCAATTGCGCGGTGGCAACCGTTGCGGGAGCAATCAGGCTTTCTGGTTCCGTTGAGAATAAAATTGTTGTGATTAATGGTGCAGGAATGCTCGGGTTGGTTGCCTGTGCGATGGCTAAATCCGGGAAGGCAACCAGTGTAATCGCAATTGATCGTGATGAGGAAAGGTTGGAAAAGGCTTTATCATTCGGTGCCTCCATGCAATGGATACCTGATGATGAGGGCGGTCATTATATTTCTCATGAAACCGGTCAGTCCGTCAATATCACTGCAGATATCGTTATTGATTTTACCGGTAACCCTGAAGCGATGGCTACTTCGCTTGCACTCCTTGGTATCGGAGGTGTTGCAGTTTGGGTTGGTGCTACCTATCCGCAACCAGCCGTTCAGCTGGACGCAGAAAAACTTGTTCGGAATTTATGGACAATCCGCGGATTGCATAATTATAACCAGGATGATTTATTAGCTGCCGTAGCATTTATGGAAATCAATGATGATCTATATCAATTTCACCAACTGATTAATACCGACTGTTCAATAGCAAACATAAAAGAAGGATTTTCACAGGCAGTATCCCGGAATCATTTTCGCATTGGATTTGAATTTAATTAATAACATGATAAAGCTGGTTGTATTTGATCTTTCAGGCACCACAGTGAGTGACGACAATGCAGTTGCAAAATGTCTTTTCAGGGCAGCAAAACAATATGGACTTGCTGCTACGCTCGAAGATTTTGAGAAAACGATTGGAACCAATAAAATTCATCTATATGAGTTTTT
>CANHUF010000260.1 GCA_947463715.1 Sphingobacteriales bacterium | reverse complement strand
CTATCACAACGCACAATACCACCAAATATATTGATGAGGATTGCCTTCACGTTCGAATCCTGCATGATGATTTTAAAACCAGCCTCAACTGTCTGAGCGTTAGCAGTTCCTCCTACATCCAGGAAGTTAGCAGGCTCACCACCACTTAACTTGATCATATCCATTGTTGCCATGGCAAGGCCTGCTCCGTTTACCATGCAGCCAACGTTTCCGTCCAGCTTTACAAAATTAAGATTGAATTTTCCTGCCTCAACCTCAGTTGGGTCTTCCTCTGAAAGGTCCCTCATCGCAGCAAGATCAGCATGTCTTCCCAAAGAATTTTCGTCAATGCCCATTTTGCAGTCTACTGCAATAATTTTATCATCAGCAGCTTTGAAAAGAGGATTGATTTCAAGCATCGAACAATCTAGACCTACGTATGCATTGTAAAGATTGGTAACAAATTTTACCATATTCTTGAAAGCATCACCACTTAATCCCAGGTTGAAAGCTATTTTGCGTGCCTGAAATCCCTGAAGTCCGCCTGAAGGGTGAACACTTTCACGGAATATTTTTTCAGGTGTGTCATGTGCAACATCCTCAATATTCATTCCTCCTTCAGTGCTATACATGATAACATTCTGACCAATAGCCCTGTCTAACAAAATCGATAAATAAAATTCTTTTCTTTCAGAAGGTCCATCATAATACATGTCCTGGGCAACCAATATTTTGCTTACCAATTTACCCGCCGGACCCGTCTGTATGGTAACAAGTGTGCCACCAAGTATTTTTTCAGCAAATTCCTGAATGTCTTCAAGACTTTTACCCACTTTTACACCATTGATACCTGTTTCTTTAACTTGTCCTTTACCTCTTCCTCCGGCATGAATTTGTGCCTTTACAACAGCAAATTTACTTCCGCTTCTCTCTTTGATTAGTTCATATGCCGCTACAGCTTCTGCAACTGTGCTGCATGCAACACCTTCCTGAACCGGTACATTATACTTCTTCAGTAATTCCTTGGCTTGATATTCGTGGAGATTCATGTATAAGTGAGTTTTTGCAAATATAATGCAGGCAAAGCATTTTTCCGTTTCATTTAGGGGATAAAAAAAGGGCAAATCAATGGATTTGCCCTTGCGATTTGAAAAAAAATCAAATTATTTACCCTGGTTCTCAGGACGAAGGCTTCTGACTGTTTTACCTGCCTGCCACATTTCACTGTCTCTGAGTTCTTTCAGTTCAACTTCAAGTTTTTCGCGGTAGTCTGGTTGTGAGTTGCTGTCAATGCTGCGTTGACTTTCTTTTCCGGTCGCAACACTGTCATACAGATCGTTGAATACGGGAAGAGTTGCATCTCTGAATTTCTTCCACCAGTCAAGCGCACCGCGTTGAGCAGTTGTAGAACAATTGGCATACATCCAGTCCATACCATTTTCTGCAACCAGCGGCATGAGTGACTGTGTGAGCTCCTCAACGGTTTCATTGAAGGCTTCGGAAGGGGTGTGACCTCTTTCACGTAAAACCTGGTACTGAGCAGCAAAAATACCTTGTATTGCGCCCATCAGTGTTCCACGCTCACCAGTAAGGTCACTGAATACTTCTTTTTTGAAATTGGTTTCAAAAAGGTATCCACTTCCAATCGCTATACCTAATGCAACAACACGCTCATGAGCTCTTCCTGTTGCATCTTGGAAAATGGCATAGCTGGAATTCAATCCCCTGCCTTGAAGGAACATCCTTCTGAGTGAAGTGCCCGATCCCTTTGGCGCTACAAGGAATACATCTACATCAGCAGGTGGGATGATTCCGGTTTGCTCATTGTAGGTAATGCCAAAGCCATGAGAGAAATACAGCGCCTTACCCGGGGTAAGGTGTTTTTTAACTGTTGGCCATAAAGCAATCTGAGCTGCATCACTGAGCAGGTAGCAAATGATGGTACCTTTTTCAAGAGCTTCTTCAATTTCAAATAAAGTCTCACCGGGTACAAATCCATCAGCTATGGCTTTGTCCCAGGTTTTTGAATTTTTACGCTGACCCACTATGACATTTACACCATTTTCCTTCTGGTTCAAGGCCTGACCTGGACCCTGAACACCGTAGCCAATAACAGCTACTACTTCATTTTTTAATACTTCCTGCGCTTTGGAGAGTGGGAATTCTTCCCTAGTAACTACATTCTCTTCAACCCCACCGAAATTTAACTTTGCCATAATCCTGTTGTTTTGTTGGTTTTGATTGTATATTAAAAATTTAAACGATAGTAGAACTTGATTCTTCCTCAGATATGAAATCATCAGTCAAAGAAGTAAGTGGTTCTGCGTCTTCAAACTCCCTTAACTTTTCATGAAACCCTTTGCTGTCTTTGATAATCGCAACCCGAGCGCTTCTTACAAATTCAATCAATCCGTATGGTGCGAGAACTTCAATCAATTTGTCTGTTTCTGCACGCTGTCCGGTTGTCTCAAATATGGTGTAATCCCTGGTAATGGCTACCACCCTTGCACCATAGCTCCTGAGTAACCTTTCTACCTTGATTTCTTGGGCTACAATTTCTGTAGGAACTTTATATAATGCCAGTTCCTGCCAAATGATTTTATCGTTGGTATTATAGTAGGCTTTTAAAACATCAACCTGTTTTTCAATCTGTCTCACAATCTTCCTCACTGTTTCTTCAGTTTCGGTGATGACGATGTTAAAGCGATGGATACTATCAATTTCTGAAGGTGATGTATTAAGGCTGTCAATATTGATTTTTCTTCTTGAAAACATGATGGCTATCCTGTTCAGTAAACCAACCTGGTTTTCAGTGTAGATGGTAAGTGTATATTCATTTTTCATTTGACTTATTTTAATCTTATTTCGCTTACGCCACATCCCTGAGGAACCATTGGGAAAACATTGTTCTCTTTGCCAACAAAAACCTCCAGCAAATAGGCACCATTGTGGTTGAGCATTGTTGCCAAGGCATCTTGCAGCTCTTCCCTTTTAGAGATAGAGTTTCCTGCAATTCGGTAACCATTTGCAACTGCAACAAAATCAGGACTTTCAATATCCACAAATGAATATCTCTTTTCATTAAATAGTTGTTGCCACTGTCTAACCATACCCAGAAATCTGTTGTTGAGAATCAGAATTTTAACATCAATATTATTTTGCATGATCGTACCCAGTTCCTGAATGGTCATCTGAACTCCTCCATCTCCAATAACTGCAACAACCTGCCTTTCTGGTGCACCATATTTGGCTCCAATGGCCGCAGGTAGAGCAAATCCCATAGTTCCCAGTCCTCCTGAAGTAACGTTACTTTTGGAACTGTTGAATTTGGCATAGCGGCATGCAACCATCTGATGCTGTCCCACGTCAGTTACAATTACAGCATCACCATTTGTGAGTTGGTTTAACTGGTAAATTACTTCTCCCATGGTCATCACTTCATCCGTGGGGTGTAATTCATTTTGGATCACAGCCTCTACCTCTTTTTCCATGCATGTTGAAAACTTTGAAACCCAATCCTGGTGATTTCTTTTTTCAAGTAATGTGGTAATCAGCGGAAGTGATTCTTTGCAGTCGCCCCAAACAGGTACATCTGCTTTAACATTTTTATCAATTTCTGATGGGTCGATGTCGAGGTGGATTACCTTGGCTTGTTTTGCGTAACGATCCAACCGGCCTGTAACCCTGTCATCAAAACGCATACCTACAGCTATTAACACATCACATTCATTGGTTAATACATTCGGTCCATAATTGCCATGCATACCGAGCATACCCACATTGAGCGGATGATCAGTTGGTAAAGCACTCAGTCCAAGTATGGTCCATGCTGCGGGAAGTCCTGCTTTTTCTATGAACTGTTTGAATTCCTGCTCTGCTTTTCCAAGAATAACACCCTGGCCAAAAATGACCAGTGGTCTTTCCGCTTTATTGATCATTTCAGCAGCTGCGCGGATATATTCTTTTCTGATAATGGGTTTGGGTCTGTAACTTCTGATGTGGTTACATTTTGTATAGCCTGAATATTCAAACTTTTGAATTTGAGCATTCTTCGTAATATCTATCAACACCGGACCTGGCCTGCCACTTCCTGCGATGTAAAATGCTTTTGCCATAATTGCCGGAATCTCGTTGGCATCAGTAATCTGATAATTCCATTTGGTTACAGGTGTGGTGATGTTGATAACATCGGTTTCCTGGAAGGCATCAGTTCCCAGGAGATGGGCAAAAACTTGTCCGGTTATACAAACCAGTGGTGTGGAGTCAATCATGGCATCTGCCAGGCCGGTTACGAGGTTGGTAGCACCCGGACCGCTGGTGGCAAAAACAACGCCTGTTTTACCAGATGTTCTGGCATATCCCTGTCCTGCATGAATGCCTCCCTGTTCGTGTCTCACGAGTATGTGTTCCAGCTGATCCATGTAATCATAGAGTGCATCATATATTGGCATGATTGCT
>CANHUF010000259.1 GCA_947463715.1 Sphingobacteriales bacterium | reverse complement strand
TGGGCTGAACAAGGTGTTTTGTTGTTAAATGCTACATTGACAGTTCGTGCAAATCAACCTAACAGTCATGCAGGAATTGGCTGGCAGCAATTCACTGACGCTGTTATTCGCGTGCTGAATGAAAAAAAACAAAACCTCGTATTCCTGCTTTGGGGTAACTTTGCACGGGAAAAAGGCAACTGCATAGACGAAAAGAAACACCATGTTTTAAAAGCAGCCCACCCTTCCCCATTTTCAGCGGATAAAGGGTTTTTCGGTTGCAGACATTTTTCTGCTGCTAATCACTATCTGATGCAACATGGCCTAACACCCATTGATTGGTTGATAACAAAATAATTTATGGCAAAAAAGATATTTGGCGCGTTTTTTACTATTTGGGGAGGAACAGTTTTTATTGCCTCTATGTTAGTTTTTATCATTCCAATTTGGATAACCGGAATATTTCCTGAACCAGTGAGAACTGCCTGGGTAATTCGTTTATGCAGGATGTGGATGTCGGTTTTCTTTCCGTTATCTGGTATTCGGCTGTGCATAACTGGAAGACAGCATTTTAAAAAGGGCGAAAACTACATTGTTGTTTGTAATCACAACTCCCTGATGGACGTACCGCTAACCAGTCCGGGTATTCCTGGTCCAAACAAAACAATTGCAAAAATTGAAATGTCGAGAATACCCATATTTGGCATTATTTACAAAAGAGGTTCAGTATTATTAGACAGGTCAAGGGAAAGTAGCAGGAAGCAGAGTTACCTAGATATGAAACGTGTTTTGGAGCTAGGCATGCACATGTGTATTTATCCGGAAGGAACACGCAACAAAACTGCAGAACCTTTAAAGTCTTTTCATGATGGTGCATTCCGCTTGTCTTTTGATACAGGGAAAAGCATTGTACCCTGCATCATAAGGGGTACAAGAGCGATGCTCCCACATGATAAAAAATTTTATTTCTGGCCTGGAAAAGCTTCTATGCAGTTCCTCGAACCCGTGTCACCAGCAGGATTCGAAAACGCTTCTGCGTTCAAGGAACATATTTTCAAACTGATGTGGACAGCGCTTGAGAATAACAACTAACTATTGCGTGTAGAAATACCTTGTTCTGTTAATCTTCAGGTCCCGAAGTAATCCTGATTTTGGATTGATGGAGATATTGAAAAATTTATACAATCCGATTGGGGTAATGTTAATAGACATTTGCCAGCAATGCAGGTCTCGAGAAACAAAGGTGGTTAGCGATTGAAGTTTTCCTGTCTCAACATCAAAATATCCATTGGCTCCAATTTTCCATTTTGGAGTCAGGCTGAAATCTCCATTAAAGTTGAAGTTGGAGGTAAATTCATTTTTAAAGGTATAGTCAGGTTGTGGAAGTTTGGCAAAACTTAGAGAGTATGAAAAACTCATTGTCCAGGGAATAGTGAAGTCAGTGAATTCGGCTGGATTTCTGCGGATAAAATCGAGCTGTGCATTCATTTGCTCCTGCGTCAGGTTATCTTCAAATGCTTCATCTTTCTTTTCAGTTTGTTTACCTCCGTCTTTTTTCTTTTTACTCTGCAGACTGGTTGAGATATTGACACTGCCACTTACCAGTGAAGAAAAGAAATCAAATTTACCACCGCCACTCCAGATATACTGGTTCATCCTGTAACCAGTTTGAGGATTGCTTTTATAGGGATCCATTGTCATGTTTGCAGTGATGTTTATCGTTTCAAGCAGACTACTTCTTGCATAAAAGTTGAATGTTGACAAGTTAAAGCTGTCGGCCAGCATATTATATCCACCTGAGACACCAAATCCGTCAATCAGTTTTACTTTTTTGAACTCAGCATCTTCACTGGTATCTGTTTTGGACCTGACCTTCATTTCCAGGTTGTTATCAATACCGAATCCAATTCCACCATTTTCCTCAGATCCAAACGGTCCGAATATACTGCCGTCAAATACAGACATCAGTACCCGATTACCCTGTTTATCAACCTGTTGCCGGTAATAGTAAGGTTTCATCAGGTCTGGCTTGTAATTGACACTGAATTGTGGACGCATGACATGCCTGATAGCCTGAACCCTAGCTTCTTTCTTTTTGGCCTGAAAAGTTCCAAAAACAGCAGTACTGAAAGAAAGACCCATATTCATTTCACGTGCGGCATAAAAACCTTTTTCAATGGTGGAGTCCAATTTCTCTTTTACCGGATTCCATGTTCGAAAAAACTTTTGAGCAAACCATCTTTCTCGGAAGGAAATACTGGGTGCAATCTGAAATGGTCCAAGTGAAGGCAATGATAAAGTTATTGGCACATCATGACTGGCTCCCCATTGAAAAGTATCAATCAACTGTTTAAACCGGAAAGCCGTATCGTAAAAAGAAATTTGGCCTTTATAGTTACCAGTGTACCCTATTCCCAATTTTTCATACCATTTGCCTGCTCCTACAGCTTCTTTTGGCTGAAAAGGATAAATAGTATTCATGACAAGTGCAATATCAGGAAGATTAAGATTGATTACACGTGTTGAGGTATTTTGATTGTGATTGAGGTTAACTGCGAGGTTAAAAGGTGTTCCCTGCCAGTTTTTCTGATATGAAATTGAGGAACTTAATTGATTGGTGAAATTCATGGGTTGCATATAGTTACCACCACCCTGGGTGTTACCACCAAAGCCCGGATTAACCAAAGCGCCATTAGGAACCAGCGATAGGTATTTACTGCTACCCGCATTTACATTGGCACTAAAGGAAACACCTGGTCTGGCTTTACTATCCATGCTATGAGACCAGGTTACAAAAAAACTTTTATTCTTGGAAAAATCAGGATCTCCCTTAAATGCAAACTTAGTGTTTTGATAGCTGAGGTTGAGACTACCGCTATATTTGTACCTCACCCTATAGCTTGGTGCAAAGTTAGCTCTCCAGGAGCCATAAGAATACAGGTCAAACCAGGTCTTGGCATCCAGGAAATCATTTACAGCTCTATAATATCCAAATCCTTCCAGACCAACACCAAATTGATCATTAACCGTAAACTGAGGTGGCAGAATACCAGATTGACGCCCTTTTTTCATGGGAAATATTCCAAAAGGAAGGTATATAGGTACCGGAACATCTTCAAATTCAGGATGCACCGGGCCAGTAACAACTAGTTTTTTGTTTATGAATTTAGCCTTACTGAATCTGAAAGCAAAGTGCGGGGTATCAAGGTTGCAGGTTGTGAATCTACCTCTGGCAGCAAAAAATGTTTCACTGTCAATTTTTTTAACCTTCTCTGCAAAATTAAAGAGCTCATCCTGCTGAAAAAACGAACTGTAGGTTACCCCCTTCTGACTCTTGAAATTAAAGCTGAGGCTGTCGCTGACTGTTATTGTTTCACCTTGTTTAAGCTTAGCCATACCAGCAACGGCTCCGGTTGAATCTCTGCCCATTTTGGCAATAACGAACTGCGTTTGCTGGTCAAATTCTATTTTAGGTGCATTTAATAAAACATCATCATATTTAATTTCAGTTTTGCCATAAAGGAATATTTTCCGGGTATCAACATCCAGCACCATGGAATCTTCGGCCTTGTGTTCAACAGGAAATGATATAGAATCACGTGAGATTTTTAAACTCAGGGTATCGATTTTACCTTTTTTCCCTGTTGTATCTTTAGCAATAGGCTTAATTGTATCTTTTGGGACTTGCTTCTGAACGCGTTGCATTAGTCCTGAACCTTCAGCCCTGGCATGTTCTGGTAATGTTAAAATCAGAAACAGTCCTGAGGATAAAATCAAGAATTGAAGATATTTTAGGCTAAATTTGCGTTTTTGTTGAAACATATCAGTCGGCGAGCAAATTTAATCAATTAATATTGTAAGATATTGTAAAGATTCTTTTGAACCTGACATAAAAAAAGAATTACTCTATGCTCAGCAGAATCATAACATATGCCTTCACTTTATTGTTAGCTGGAAATTCAACTAAAGTTTTTTCACAGGCTGCAGTAAAATCTCCCAAAATTAAGACAATCATCATCGATGCGGGTCATGGCGGGACTGATCAGGGTGCCAAAGGCAGCTACTCAACAGAAGCTCAAATCACCTTGCAACTTGCCCTCAGGCTGGATACATTGCTCAGAGCAGAATTGCCTGATACGCGTTTTGTAATGACCCGAACAACGGACATCTACCACCATGTAAGGGAAAAGGCAAACATTGCCAATAAGGAAAGCGGAGATTTATTTGTTTGTATACACGTTAATGCTGCGCCACCTAAGAAAACTGTAACAGGTTACAAATCTGTAGCCTATTATAAAGGGAAAGGCAGTAAACGAAAAAAATTATACAGAAAGGTACCTATCTACAAAACATCTCCTAATCCTGCACATGGAACATCTACATATGTTTGGGCAGCAGACAGGGCTGATGAAAAGACACAAGGTATTATCGAAGATGAAAGGTTTGAATCATCCGCGGA
>CANHUF010000258.1 GCA_947463715.1 Sphingobacteriales bacterium | reverse complement strand
GTACATGTATGCTGCACTGAAGCTTACCAAAAAAGAATTGAATGGAAGGGTTCCCCTGATTGGATTTGCAGGAGCCCCCTGGACAATCCTCTGTTACATGGTGGAAGGTAAAGGCAGTAAAACATGGGACAAAGCCAAACAATTTGCCTATACACAACCAGCACTGGCACACCAGTTATTACAAAAAATTACAGACATTACAACCCTATATTTGATTGAGCAGGTCAAGGCCGGAGCAGATACTGTTCAGGTTTTCGACAGCTGGGCAGGTTCACTGAGTCCTGCTGATTTCAAAATATATGCACAGCCTTATCTTTTTCAGATTGCAACTGCATTAAAACCATATGCACCCGTTATTTTGTTTCCTAAAGGCAGCTGGTATGCACTTCAAGATATCACCAGTAGTGATGCAAGTGGTGTTGGCATAGACTGGTGTATTACACCACAGATGGCAAGACAACTGACAAATAACAGCATTACCATCCAGGGCAATTTTGATCCTGCCATGTTACTTGCCCCAATACCAGAAATCAAAAAAGCTGTCACAACAATGATAGATGCTTTTGGTCCGCAAAGGTATATTGCTAACCTTGGGCATGGCATCACACCCAATGTTCCTGTAGACCATGCAAGGGCCTTTGTTGATGCGGTAAAATCATACAGTATTTAACGCTGTCATATCCCTCCAATTTTAACTAACGCTCCCATGAATTTCAAAGAAAACTGGATTCAGTTCATACATGGTTTGCAAGATGATATCTGTGCAGCAATTGAAAACGAGGATGGACAGGCAAAGTTCAGGGAAGATGCCTGGCAACGTCTGGAAGGCGGTGGAGGCAGAACCCGTATAATTTCCAATGGCAATGTATTTGAAAAAGGAGGCGTCAACACTTCCATCGTTTTTGGTGATGTTACAGAAGCAATGACATCACAGCTTAAGATCAATGGCCACAAATGGTTTGCATGTGGGCTTAGTCTTGTTCTCCATCCGGTTAATCCCTTTGTACCTACCATTCACTGTAATTACAGGATGTTTGAATTATACAATGAAGCAGGAGAAACTGTTGACCGCTGGTTTGGTGGCGGAACTGACCTTACCCCCTACTACCTGGATGTGGCAGATGCCACACATTTTCACAAGACCTATAAAGATGCCTGCGACAAGTTCGATGTTGGCTTCTATCCCCATTTCAAAAAAGAATGTGACAACTACTTTGTCAACTGGCATAGAAATAAGGAAAGAAGAGGGATTGGTGGTATCTTCTACGACTATCAACGTCCGGCTGGTGACAGAGACGCATCTTTTTGGATGAACTTTGCCAAAACCTGCGGATATGCTTTTATTGATGCTTATCTTCCTGTTGTTTCAAAGCATAAAGCTGATGTGTTTTCAGAAAGCAATAAATTCTGGCAGGAAATCAGAAGAGGCCGCTATGTTGAATTCAATTTGGTGCATGACAGAGGTACAATATTTGGATTGAAAACAAATGGCAGAACAGAAAGTATTCTGATGAGCCTTCCTCCAACTGTGCGCTTTGAATATGATTATCAACCTGAACCGGGAAGTCCGGAAGATGAATTGCTTCAGGCTTGTTTACATCCGAGAGACTGGCTATCCATCAACAATTAACCATTTCAAAATCCAGTATGTATCTCCAAAGACGAAACCGCATCCTCAGAAAAAATCAAGCAATACGTGATCTCGTAAGGGAAACCATTTTAACACCGGATGATTTCATTGTTCCACTTTTTATTGATGAAGGACAAAATATCAAAACTGAAATTCCATCCATGCCAGGCTACTACCGTAACAGCCTGGATGTAACTGTTGAAGAAGTAAAACTTTTGTGGAACATGGGCTTGAAAAGCGTTTTACTTTTCATCAAATGTCCTGATCACCTGAAAGACAATACAGGAAAAGAAGCATGGAATCCGGATGGTCTCATGCAACGCAGCATCAAAGCCATTAAAGATGCCGTTCCTGAAATGTATGTTATGACAGATATAGCATTGGACCCCTACTCTTCTTATGGTCATGATGGCATTGTAAAAAACGGACAAATAATCAACGATGAAACCGTTGAAGCACTTGTTCACATGAGCATCAGTCATGCTGCTGCAGGTGCAGATATGGTGGCACCAAGCGATATGATGGATGGCCGCATCGGAGCAATTCGCAAAGGGCTTGAAGAAACCGGATATACACAAACGGGAATCATGAGTTACAGTGCGAAATATGCTTCCTGCTTTTATGGTCCATTCCGCGATGCACTCGACTCAGCTCCCGGTTTTGGCGATAAGAAAACCTACCAGATGGATTATGCCAACCGGCTGGAAGCAGTCAGGGAAACCATCATGGACGTGCAGGAGGGTGCTGATATTGTGATGGTTAAACCAGCACTCAGCTACCTCGATATCATCAGAGAAGTAAAAAATGCAGTGGATGTACCCGTGAGCGCATATAATATCAGTGGAGAATACGCTATGATCAAGGCTGCTGCAAAGAATGGCTGGATCAATGAAGACAAGGCTATCCTGGAAGTACTGACTTCCATCAAACGAGCAGGTGCAGATATGATAGCTACTTATTTTGCAAAAGATGCAGTTAAATTACTTGGATAAAAAATAGTGAAGCCATGAATACCGGAACAAGTCAGTCACTTTTCAACAGAGCACAGCAAAGTATACCAGGTGGAGTGAACTCGCCTGTTAGGGCATTCAAGAGCGTTGGAGGCACACCCATCTTCATGCAAAAGGCAAAAGGTGCCTACCTCTATGATGCAGACGGAAACCGATATATAGACTTCATCGCCTCCTGGGGGCCGATGATACTCGGACATGCCTATGGTCCTGTTGTAGAAGCAATCAGAGAAAAAGCTTACGACTCAACTTCTTTCGGCGCACCTACCGAACTGGAAATTGAAATGGCAGAACTGATTATAAGCATGGCCCCTCATGTTGACCTGATCAGGATGGTCAGCAGCGGAACGGAAGCCTGTATGAGTGCAATCCGACTGGCCAGAGGCTTTACCGGAAAAAATAAATTCATCAAATTCGAAGGACATTATCATGGCCATGCAGATTCCTTTCTGGTAAAAGCAGGCAGTGGTGTTGCCACCTTCAATATTCAAACTGTACCAGGCGTTACTTCTGGTGTATCCAATGATACGCTAACAGCACCCTATAACGATCTGGAAGCGGTAAAGAAACTGATAGCAGAAAACAAAGCTGAAATAGCCGCCATCATTGTTGAACCCGTTGCAGGCAATATGGGATGCGTTTTACCGCAACCTGGGTTTCTGGAAGGCTTAAGGCAGCTATGTGATCAGGAAGGTATCGTTCTGATTTTTGATGAGGTGATGACCGGTTTCAGATTGGCACCAGGGGGCGCACAGGAACGACTGGGTATCCGGGCTGACTTGGTGACCTATGGTAAAGTAATTGGAGGAGGTATGCCTGTAGGTGCATTTGGAGGAAGGAGGGAAATCATGGAAATGGTTGCCCCGTTGGGAGGCGTTTACCAAGCCGGAACACTCAGTGGAAATCCCATTGCTATGATTGCGGGAAAAACATTGCTGGAAGAATTAAAAAATAATCCTTCCATTTACAAGGAGCTGGATCAAAAAACGGTATACCTGAAAGAAGGTCTTGAAAAGGTTCTGACTGAATGGGGAAACCCCTTTGTCATCAATCAGCTGGGCTCAATGATCAGCGTTCATTTTTCTAATAAACCAGTCTCCAGTTTCAATGATGCTGCAGAAGCCAACAATGAATTGTTCAAAAAATTCTTTCATGCAATGCTCAACAAAGGAATTTACCTCCCACCCTCACCTTATGAAAGCTGGTTCCTGAACAACGCGTTGACATATGAGGACCTCGATGAAACCATTCAGGCTACAAAAGCATCATTGGCGGAATTGTAACTGCTTTAATTCTCATTGGCTCAGATTCATCCGGTTTTTTAGGTAGTTACCATTTTTTGGGGTAAATTATGGTGCTTTATTTTATAGTCACCTTTCAACCTAAATAACCTGACAACAGCCATGCGTCGATTCATTTTAACTGCTTTATCCGTCCTTGCAGGTACACTCCTTTCATTTAATGTATTTTCACAGACCAGCCTGGGCCGCTTAAATACCAGTCAGTCACACCCCAGAATTCTCCTTTTTGAAAATGAAGAAACAGACCTGGTAAATTCCATTAAGGCAGATACAACATGGACTATGTTGCACCAGGCCATGCTAAAAGAATGTGACAGGCTCCTGAACATAGAACCAGTCAAAAGAATACAGATTGGAAGGAGGTTATTAGATAAATCAAGAGAAGCCCTGAGAAGAATTTTCATGCTCTCCTATGCCTGGCGAACCACAAAAGATGACAGGTATTTTAACCGGGCAGAAAAAGAACTGCTGGCCATTTCAGGATTCAGCGACTGGAATCCCTCCC
>CANHUF010000257.1 GCA_947463715.1 Sphingobacteriales bacterium | reverse complement strand
TGGATTAATGAACGCTGCGCCCCTCTTACAGCGCATTCTTTCTGATGCTTCCATTCCATCCTGGCATAATGCACCTGAAGGCATGAAGGCCATGCAGGCACCGCTGCAAGCATGCTGCGCTAAATACGGACTGAAACTCAGCGACGTGGCCATTGCTTTTGCAACTGCACACCAGGATATTGCGAGTACCATCATCGGCATGTGTGATACAGTGAATGTGATTAACAACATAAACTCATTGGAAACCCAGATACCACAAGAACTGCTTGAAGAAATTGAAGGATTGGTTGCGCCGGTTAAAAATAGCATGTGGTTTGAAGGCGTGCCTGAAAATAATATCCCACCGAAAAACAATCGCCCGTGAAAGCGCTTTACCTGACTGCCATTGGGGAAACGGAATTGAGAGAAATTGAGAAACCCATTCCAGGACCGGATGAAGTGCTGCTTAAAATCAGCCATGTGGGATTTTGCGGAGGAGACCTGAATGGTTTCAAAGGATTGTTTGAACTGCAGGAGTATCCCAATATACTTGGCCATGAAGTAGGTGGCACAATCGTGGATAAAGGCAGTGAAGTTCCTGCCACCCTTTCCATTGGCACCAATGCCACCATTTATCCCTATTTAAATTGCGGCAAATGCATTGCCTGCAGGAAAGGAAGGATCAATGCCTGTCAGGATAACAAAACCATGGGCGTACGCCGGCCGGGTGCCATGACTGAATTCATTACCATCCATTGGAAATATCTTTATGCTTCAGAAAAGCTGAGTTTATCGGAACTGGCCCTTGTTGAGCCACTTACGGTTGGTTTTCATGCTGCTGCAAGGGGACGTGTGGACGCTTCTGATATTGTGGCTGTCATGGGTTGCGGCATGGTAGGGCTCGGCGCAATAGCCGCCGCTGTTAACAGAGGAGCAAGTGTGATTGCAATTGATATCGATGAATCAAAGCTTGCCATCGCCCAAAAAATCGGGGCTACCCATACAATCAATTCCGCCAAGCAGAACTTGCACAATGTGCTTGAAAAGATTACCAGGGGTGATGGTCCGGATGTAATCATAGAAGCCGTTGGTAGTCCACTTACCTACCAAACAGCAGTGGAAGAAGTAGCCTATACCGGTCGCGTTGTCTGTATCGGATATGCCAAGCACGCTGTAACATTCAATACCGGTTTGTTTGTGCGCAAGGAAATTGAAATACTTGGTTCACGCAACTGCACCACAGAGTTTCCCGAAGTCATCAGCTACCTTGAACAGGGAACCTTTCCTGTAAATGATGTCATCAGCAAAACAGTGGATATTCAGGATGCAGGTACTGCATTGGCAGATTGGGCCGCTGATGCAACAGGCATCACCAAAATCATGGTAAGCTTCAATACGATCTAATAATGATAAAGTCAGCCGTTACCATCGCACTTGTTCCCCAGATAAAAAAAGGTCCCTGGATTTTTTGGGATGACCTCGAAAAAAGTATGCAGCAAGCAGCAGTTCTGGGTTTTGATGCCATAGAATTGTTTACCCCTGATGCAGGATCCATTGAAACGGACAGGTTGCTTTCACTCCTCAGTCAATATGATTTATCCCTCGCGGCTGCAGGTACAGGTGCAGGGAAGGTTGTACACGGACTAACACTGACAGACCCTGATGAAGGGGTTCGGAAAAAAGCGGTTGCGTTTATTTCGAAGATGATGACCTTTTCAGCAAGCTTCGGAGCACCTGCCATAATTGGATCCATGCAGGGTAATATAACACCCGGAATAGATTCGCAACAAGTGATGAACTGGCTGGCAGAAGGCCTAAAGCAATTAGACCAGCTGGCAGGCGAACTCGGTACTCAGCTGATTTATGAACCATTGAATAGGTATGAAACCAACCTGATCAATACAATCTCAGATGCAGTATCGTTCTTACAAGCCAATGAACTCAGCCACACCCGTCTGCTGGCAGATTTATTTCATATGAACATAGAGGAGATCAACATAGCTGAAAGCATTAAAAACAATATGCCACATATTGGACATGTACATTTTGCCGACAGCAACAGAAATCCCGTTGGTTTTGGACATACAGACTTAAAACCGATTGCAGCGGCTTTGAAAGATGGCGGATATGATGGATTTGTATCTGCAGAAGCCTTCCCATGGCCAACTACAGATGAAGCAGCGGCACAGACCATCAGGGCCTTCAGGGAATATTTCAGGTAAAATTAATTTTATATTTATATGCAAAGATTCTGCCTCGCCCTTGACCTCGTTGACGACCCGGAAATGATACGGGAATACGAACATCACCATGCTCCTGGCAGTGCATGGCCTGAAGTTACCCAACATGATATTGATGCCGGAATACTGAATATTGAGATTTTCCGAACCGGCAACAGGATGTTCATGATCCTGGAAACAAATGATGACTTCAGCTTTGAAACAAAAGCAGCTTTTGACAACACAAATCCAAAGATTGCCGAATGGGAACAACTCATGTGGAAGTACCAACTCCCGCTTCCCTGGGCACAACCCGGTGAAAAATGGGTTTTAATGGACCGAATTTTTAAATCCTGATTAGACAGTTTAGCAAAATCAACGCTTTACATATTACATATTTTTATATGTAATATTTTTCCATGTATTTTGGATTTTTTTAAGCAATTTTGCCAAAATAACGCACTTGTTAAAAATCAATCCCCAATATTAACCTCATAAATCACAAAAAATGTCACTGGTTAAATTAGAGTACATTTGGCTGGACGGTTACAAGCCTACCCAGAGCCTCAGAAGCAAGACAAAAATTGTAAAATCTGAAGATTTCGACGGAACACTCGCCTCACTGGCTATGTGGTCTTTCGACGGTTCTTCAACTGAGCAGGCCCCTGGAGGTTCTTCAGACTGTTTGTTGAAGCCGGTGTATGTTGTAAGTGACCCTCAGCGCAAGAATGCCTACTTAGTTATGTGTGAGGTAATGAATGCAGATGGCACCCCACACGAATCCAACGGTAGGGCAACCATTGAAGACGATGACAATGATTTCTGGTTTGGTTTTGAGCAGGAGTATTTCCTTTGGGATCCAAGGACAAACAAACCTCTTGGGTTCCCAGAAGGCGGATATCCTGGTCCACAGGGTCCTTACTATTGCTCAGTAGGTGCAAACAATGCTTTTGGACGTGATATTGTAGAAGAACACCTTGATGCCATCATCGAAGCCGGATTGAATGTGGAAGGTATCAATGCTGAAGTAGCAGCCGGACAGTGGGAATTCCAGGTTTTTGCTAAAGGTGCAAAAGAAGCCGGAGACCAGATCTGGATTGCACGTTACATGCTTGAAAGGATTGGCGAGAAATACGGAGTTGCAGTAAATTGGCATTGTAAGCCGCTGGGTAAACTGGATTGGAACGGAAGTGGTATGCACGCCAACTTCTCCAATACCACCCTCAGAACATGTGGCAGCAAGGAGACTTATGACAAAATTTGTGAAGCATTCAGGCCTGTGATCAAGGAACACATTGATGTTTATGGTGCAGACAACCACCTTCGTCTTACCGGTAAGCATGAAACTGCTTCTATCCACGACTTTTCTTATGGTGTTTCAGACCGTGGAGCTTCTATTCGTATCCCGGTATTTACAGTAAACAAAGGTTGGAATGGATATTTGGAAGATCGTCGTCCGAATTCAGCAGCAGATCCATACAAAGTAGCCGCACGCATCATCAAGACCGTTAAGTCTGCAGGTGCATAAATAGTTTTTCATTCTTATGGTACAGGGCCCGCTTCGCGGGCCCTTTTTTATTGAATCAAGCATATTCAACTCCCCTTAGCAAAAAAATGAGCATTTTTCCAAAACAGGGGCAAAAGCCCCTACCTCACTGAATAGGGATTTACCAGTGCGTAACTGTTCCTTTACTTTTACTTAGCCAACTCGCAATAAAATGGAGGCTCTGTTTGCTTTCCATTTACACATTAGCTTTACCTCTTCGACTTAATTTTCTGGCACCATAACCAACTCCTGCTGCCAGCAATATTCCTATACCTCCGTCGACTGGATGAACACCATACGTAAAGCGAGGTTGTTGGTATTATGATTTAGTTTGATTCTGTTGATGAACTAATATTACATTGTACCATGAATCTAAAAAATAAACATTCAGTGCATTGCTTGATGTATTAAAAATAATTTTCTCATGATGTTCATCCCGATTCATTTCAATTTTAAGTATACTTAAAATTATAAACTACATACTACCTAGGGGTTCGAAGTAATCTCCAATATTCACCATCGAAAACCAAAGTGACACCTTGGTTATTATCAACCCCTATATCAGAACCACAGTAAAATTTTTGATTTCCTAAAAAATTTTGGTGTTTTAAAATAACGCCTTCGCAACAAAATGCATCTGAATTACTAACAACCAAGTGAAGTACTTGCCCAACTACACCTCCTGAAAGTCCATTGATTACATTCCAAGTTGGCTGAATAATAAATAAAATTCCAATACCTGACACAT
>CANHUF010000256.1 GCA_947463715.1 Sphingobacteriales bacterium | reverse complement strand
TGTCACGGAGTTCATGTAATATTCTTGCTGCTCCCAAAAGGCATGTAGTATGTACATCATGACCACAGGCATGCATTACCCCTGCCACGGTAGAGGCATAGGGGACCTCATTTTCTTCATGGATGGGCAAAGCATCCATATCTGCCCTAAGCGCTATTACCCTTTCTGATGGTCGGCCTTCTATCATAGCAATAACGCCGGTTTCAGCCATACGTTGATATGGGATCCCTAATTTATCCAGTTCGCTGCATACAAAGGCTGAGGTATTAAATTCTTTATAACTTAATTCAGGATTGGCATGAAGGTGATGTCTGATTGACCTGTAAGTTTCAAAGTAACGGGATGCCAGATCTTTGATTTCATCAATTAATGTACTCATGGGCGATTGATTGATTCCTGATTATTAACCCGTAATTCTATTTTAGACGGAATAATAAGAATGGTGGTACTAATAAACCTGGACATTTCCATTCTTATCTTGTCGGCATCGCGGTAAGTTTTGAAGTTCCCGAAATGGACTTTAAAATTTGGTGCCTGGTATGACATATAAGTCTTGTGATCAGGGTATTCTTTTAAAAGCACGGACCTTACTTCCATGGCCTGGTCTCTTTTGTTAGTACTTACAACCAATAACCTATAACCCTGTCCAATCACAATTCTTCCCTGTGCAGATAAATGATTGATTTCAATTTGTTTCTCTACAAGTTTGTCTACCCTGGGGTCTCTCTTTACATGTACACTTTTACCTATCTGTGCAATAGTAGTCATGTGCATGCCAACCAATAAAAACACTATGGTGCTTTTTATAATCAATATTATCGGGTTAAATTATACCTGATCACGGCCATGGCAGGACTTGAATTTCTTTCCACTTCCACAGGGACAAGCATCATTTCTGCCAACTTTTGGACCAACCCTAACCGGTTCCTGTCTGATATTTGACGGGTCATGGTATTCGTTTTCACCTTCCATCATCTCAGCCGGACCCTGACTTTCAATAGAGTCCTTTCTGATTTTCATGTTACTCATGTCTGTCCTGCTTTCCCGACCTTCTCTTACCCCTCCGTTGTTGTTTTCTAAGGGTAGACCTGCATGACATAAGAATGAAACAATTTCACGGTTTACCTCGCCATCCATATTGGAAAATAATCCGAATGCGGTTTGCTTGTAGATGACCAACGGATCTTTTTGCTCGTAGACAGCAGTTTGAACACTTTGCTTTAGGTCATCCATGGCACGCAGATGTTCCTTCCATGAATCATCAATAATGGCCAGGGTTATGTTTTTTTCCATTGAAGCACTCAACTCAAGACCTTTACTGCTAATGGTTTTATCAAGATTGGTAAGGATATTTATAGTCTTCTTGCCGTCGGTAACCGGAACAACAACGTTTACAATATGATTGCCCTGTGTGAGCCTTACATTCTGAAATACAGGAAGGGCTTGTTTTGCCAGGTTTTGTTTTCTAAACTGGTAATGGTTTATGGCTTCTTTATATAATTTATCCGATAAGTCATTGATTTGACCTTTTTCCAGTTCCTGAGCAGATATGGTGGTATCTATACTGAAATGCATGATAGCCGCCAGTTTAAACCCTTCATAATCAGATCCACCAGCGTATTGGTTGACAAGTTGTGTGGCAACACCATAAAATGCATTGTCAAGATCGAGTGCAAGTCTCTCTCCAAAAAGTGCATGTGATCTTTTGCCATAAACAACGCTGCGCTGTTTGTTCATCACATCATCATATTCAAGCAGGCGCTTGCGGATACCAAAGTTGTTTTCTTCAACTTTTTTCTGAGCTCTTTCAATGCTCTTGGTAATCATGCTGTGTTGAATAACTTCTCCCTCCTTATAGCCCATCCTGTCCATCAACGATGCAATCCTGTCACTACCAAACATACGCATCAGGTCATCTTCCAGGGATACATAGAACTGGGAGGATCCGGGATCCCCCTGTCTGCCTGCACGTCCGCGTAGCTGCCTGTCAACCCTCCGGCTTTCATGCCGCTCTGTTCCAATAATAGCCAGTCCACCTGCTTCCTTTACGCCTGGTCCAAGTTTGATGTCTGTACCCCTGCCTGCCATATTGGTTGCAATGGTTACATTACCTGCCAAACCTGCCTCAGCTACCACCTGGGCTTCTCTGGCATGTTGTTTGGCATTCAAAACATTGTGTGGAATCTTTTTTTGCTGCAGCATTCTGCCCAATAACTCTGATACTTCAACTGAAGTAGTGCCCACAAGTACAGGTCTGCCTGCGTTCCGGAGTTGTTCTATTTCATCAATTACCGCCTTGAATTTTTCTCTTTTAGTCTTATAAACCAGGTCTTCCTGGTCTTTTCTTACCAAAGCGAGATTGGTGGGTATGGAAACTACATCAAGCTTGTATATGTTCCATAATTCAGCTGCTTCAGTTTCAGCAGTTCCGGTCATACCAGCCAGCTTGTGGTACATCCTGAAATAGTTTTGCAGGGTAACCGTGGCATAGGTTTGTGTAGCCGCCTCAATTTTCACATTTTCCTTCGCTTCGATAGCCTGATGTAAACCATCGCTATACCGTCTGCCTTCCATGATCCTTCCGGTCTGTTCATCTACGATTTTCACCTGTCCTTCCATCACCACATACTCAATATCCTTGTCAAACAGCGTGTAAGCTTTCAAAAGTTGTTGGATGGTATGTATCCTGTCCGCTTTTTGAGAGTAATCCTGAATCAGCTCTTCTTTTCTTGCCAGTTTTTCTTCCTGTGTTTCAATTCCCTGTTCAATTTCAGCCAGTGCAATGGACAGGTCAGGTAAGACAAAGAAATTGGAGTCAGCTTCATTTTGTGTGATAAAATGCAGTCCTTTATCTGTTAACTCAACCTGGTTGTTTTTTTCGTCAATGTGGAAATAAAGCTCTTCGTCAACTTCAGGCATATGCTTTTGCTGTTCCGCCAAAAAGTAGTTTTCAGATTTCTGGAGTTTAACTTTGATACCAGGCTCGCTGAGGTATTTGATAAGTGCTGTGTTCTTGGGTAAGCCCCTGAATGCCCTCATTAATTGTAAACCACCATCCTGAGGCCCATCCTTGCCTTCGGTGATTAGTTTTTTGGCTTCCTGCAAAGAACGGATTACAACTTGTTTTTGCACGTCTACAAGCTGCTGAATTCTTGGTTTATGGATATGGAATTGCTGATCATCCCCTTTAGGAACTGGTCCGGATATAATTAAAGGTGTCCGGGCATCATCAATCAAGACACTGTCCACCTCATCCACCATCGCAAAATGATGCTTGCGCTGAACCATCTCATCAGGGGAATGCACCATGTTGTCTCTCAGGTAATCAAAGCCAAATTCATTGTTGGTGCCATAGGTTATATCAGCGAGGTATGCTTTTCTCCTGGCATCGGAATGTGGCTGATGCTTATCAATGCAGTCAACAGATAATCCGAGCCATTCAAACAAAGTACCATTCCATTCGGAGTCTCTCTTTGCGAGGTAGTCATTCACAGTAACAATGTGCACACCTTCCCCTGCGAGGGCATTAAGGTAGGCGGGAAGTGTTGAAACGAGTGTCTTGCCTTCACCGGTAGACATTTCTGAAATTTTACCCTCATGCAGCACGGTTCCACCAATAAGCTGAACATCATAATGAACCATGTTCCAGTTAACCAGGCTTCCTGCAGCCATCCAGCTTGTCTTAAATACAGATTGTTCTCCCTGTATTTTTACATAGTCTTTCCGGATACAAAGTTCCCTGTCGAGCTGCGTTGCAGTGGAAACAAGCTCGTCATGTTCTTTGAAACGGCGACCAGCCTCTTTTACAACAGCGAAGGCCTCAGGAAGTATTTGTTTCAAGACTTCCTCAATTTGCTCATTGCGCTTCTTCTTCAGTTCGTCAACCTGTTTGTATATATCATCCCTCCCGAGGATGTCTTCGGCGGGTAATGTTTCAGCCTGAGCATTCAGGGCTTCAATATTATTGTCAATTTCCCGCAGGTGTTCACTTATCCTGCTTCGGAATTCCACCGTTTTATTCCTTAGCGCATCATTGCTGATACCTGAAAAGGAGTTAAAATGCTGATTGATCTGTCTTACGATGGGAGAGATGGCCTTGACGTCTTTTTCTGATTTGCTACCGCCAAATAATCCTGATAAAAGTTTAAACATGGGCTTCAGTTCTTGCTAAAGGTCAAAATTAGTTCATTTTAATCACTTGTATTCATCCGGACTTTACCCTTTGTACGATAACTTTCCCGTTAATCCGTTTTAACAATAAATCTCCGAAGGCAAAGAGCTACCTTTGGCATCCAATTTGCGAATCATTTACATATGAAAAGATTTTTTAGTCTTCTATTAGTGGCTTTTTCAGGTTTTATGAATGCCCAGGCTCAGGAAAGTTATCAGGTTAACGGACGATTAGTCGACACTTTGGGTACGCCACTCGCAAGAGCAACAGTTGGTGTATACATAGTCGGTAGCCAGGATACCCTTAAAACTGTTACAAATAATGTTG
>CANHUF010000255.1 GCA_947463715.1 Sphingobacteriales bacterium | reverse complement strand
TTGGTGATATAGGTATTCTTAGTTTTAATGGCAATAAAATCATTACCACTAGTGGGGGAGGTGCATTACTTTCTAACAATCCGGTATATGCAGAACGTGCCAGGTATTATGCCAACCAAACCAGGGAACCAAAATTGCATTATGAACATAAGGAAGTTGGTTACAATTACCGCATGAGTAATGTTATTGCTGGTATAGGTCGCGGACAAATGGAAGTGCTGGATGAAAGAATTGAATTACGCAGAAGTAATTTCATCTATTACCTCCAGCGTCTTTCTCGCTTACCAGGTATCTCTTTTTGTCATGAAATGGAAGGTAGTATTTCCAACAGATGGTTGTCTTCCATACTGATTGATGAGCACGCAGCTGATGGTGTAAGATCGATAGATATCATAGAGATGTTAAACGAGAAAAATATTGAAACAAGACCAGTTTGGATGCCTATGCACATGCAGCCTGTTTATGCAAAAGAAATTGCATATACCAATGGCGTCTCTCAAAAATTATTTGAGACAGGTATTTGTCTTCCAAGTGGATCAATTCTCAAACTCAATGAGCTGAAAAGGATAACAAGGATGATTGAATCAGTTTTTGTTGAAAAAACAATTGCGGAAACAGTTTGATTTCATGCTGATTAAATGAAATCATGCCTAAATTAGATTACTTGCCTACTTTTGCAATAACCATTTTGCAAATATGATGGAAAGTGTTATTTCCTCCTTAAAATCCATTCCTGCCGAAGTCAGGCAGTTTCTTGGCAGGGTAGTACTCATTTTTGCAGCCTGGAAGCTGGTCTATATCTTTATTCTCATTCCCAATGAAGTGCCCGATGCCTGGCTCGTGCGGCAACTGGGTAAATATTCAGCCAAAACCATGTCTGTCTTTTATGGGGGTAGTGATTTCACCGTGAAGGATACACGCAGGTTAAAAACCTATGGTAATGAACAGGTTTGGGTAACGCATTCCTATATTTCTCCAAAGGGGAGGAATGCGGTTCTGGGTATTTATCAGGCTTGTAACGGACTTGAACTGATGGTGCTGACTGCGGGCTTTATGTTGTGTTTTAAAGGTGACTGGAAGAAAAAAACAGTTTTCATCGTAGCAGGTGTTATTGGATTATTTATTTTGAACGTTTTGCGTTGTGCGATGCTTGGAGTCGTGAATATGGAATATCCACGTCACTTCGACTTTGCCCATAAATATATTTTCAGTCTGGTGGTTTATGCGTACACTTTCGTGATCTGGATCTGGTACGTAGCCAAAGTGAAACCCAGACTTACTTCAAAGGTTGACTGATTGTTATATTTGTGTATGAAAAACAAATCGGTCATCATTTTCCCTAAAAATTACTGGAAGGGATTGGCATTGGTACTGCTGGCCTATTCTACGATACAGTTGTTGCTATTCAGGCCAGACCTGGAAATCCCAGGTTATCCAGGCCTATTCAGACAATTGTTCCGCTGGTTTACAATTGCACTTGTTTATGCAACCGGTGGTTTTGTATTGAAGCAGACAGGGATAAGCTGGCTTAAAAGCATCTGGCATCTTGTTCACCTTACGCTCATTGCCTACCTTGCGCTGGTAACTGCATTTGAATACCTGATAGCGCCTGTTTCTTATGGTGTGAGGGCTTCTGTAGCCCCCATTGTAGAGTTCCTGATTTCTCCCATTCTCTATCTGGGGTCCGGATTGGTTTATGCCATCTATATGCAGGATAAGTCGTCCTGAAATCAGAGTTTCTCTTTGATCAATCTGATCACATCTTTTTCAATCATTTTTTGTGCAATGCCAATCATGTTTTTGAACGCTTTGGCATGTGATATACCATGACCGATGATGACGGGTTTATTTACACCCAGCACCGGAACACCACCGTATTGTTCAAATTCAAACATGTTGAAGAATTCATCCTCAATATTCCTGCGCTGGATGAGTCCGTGTATACTCTCGGCTAGTTTCAGGATAACATTGCCTGTAAATCCTTCGCAAACCATCACATCCGCATTGTCAAGAAAAACATCCCGGCCTTCAATGTTTCCGATGAAATTTATTGATTCCATGCTCTTCAGCAGTGGATAGGCTCCCTGTGCAAGTAAATTACCTTTTCCCTCTTCTTCGCCAATGTTGATCAGTCCTACTCTTGGATTGGGTATGTTTAACACCTGTTCTGCAAAAATTGAACCCAGCATGGCAAACTGAACCAGGTTTTCAGGCTTGCAATCTGCATTGATTCCGGCATCCAGCAGCCAGCCCAGCTTTCCATTCTCACGTGGCATATAAGCGCCTATTGTAGGCCTCAGAATGCCTTCTATTGCCCTGATGCTGAACAGTGAGCCAACCATCATGGCTCCGGTATTGCCAGCGCTGATAAAGGCATCAGTGAGCCCTTTTGCCAGATAGCCAAAACCAACAGCTATGGAAGAATCCGGCTTCTCTTTCATGGCTTTGGTAGGATGCTCATGCATGTCGATAACCTGGGTGGTATGGATAATTTGGAGGTTATCCATAGATACCCCATGCTCCGCAAGCAACGCAGTCAGCTGCGGCTCATCTCCAAACAATGTCAGTTGTAAGTCCCTTGTGCCTCGTGCCTCGTCCCTGGCTGTATCCCCCTCGTGCCTCGTGCCTTGTGCCCTGCCTTCGGCAGGCAGGCTCGACTGCCTTAGCTGTTTAATCCCCAACACTGCTTCAAGTGGGGCGAAATCTCCGCCCATCATATCAATTCCTATGTTCATGTTGTAAAATTGAATAGAAATGATTTAAATAAAAAATTCCAATCCCACGTTTGCGGAATTGGAATGTTATCTTGGAATGGTTAAAAGGCTAGTTGATAGGTGATTTTTCAGCAACCACTTTGCCCTTGTACATCAGTTTGCCTTCGCTTACGTGTGCACGGTGACGGACATGCAGTTCTCCGGTTGTGGAGTCTTTGCTCAAGGTTACTGATTCAGCCTTGTAGTGTGTCCTTCTTTTAGCGCTTCTCTGTTGTGAGTGGCGGCGTTTGGGATTTGGCATTGTATTCTATTTTAGTTGTCTTTAAATTTATCCAATCCTTTCCAGATTGGGTTTGATGTTGATTCGTTGTTGTCGGTGGGTTTCTGCAGCATGGCAAGTACTTCCTGGTTGCATTGCGGACCTCCCATTTCCTTTTCTTCACAGGCCGGATAAGTGGGCATACTGAGTTGAATAAATTCATTCAGCCAGGATTTAACATGGATGTGGCTGTCTGTCCGGGATATGAAGAAAACATCCGGATCATCGTTGCTTTCATTCATTTCTTCGGGGTTGTCTACTAATTTCACAACCACTTCAAAATCATCCCAAAGGTTTATTTCCAGCGGATTGCCACACCTGTTGCATTGCATTTCGGTAGTGCCTCCGACTTCAAACTTCAACTGCATAAATCCCGGGTGCTTGTCAAGAGAAAGCTTTACCAGTGCTTTGCAATGTTGGAAATCAGCAGGCTTATCTGCCTCAAAGAACTCATCCCCTAATTCATAGCTGAATACTGTTACACCGGGTTTTAACCCCACGAAAGCGATATCATAATCCCGGTGACCAGACATACGAACCTTTTTAGGGATTGCAAAGGTAATTATTTTCCCTAATTATCCAAAATATATCTCAAAACATAAACCATTCCCCTGTTATAGCTGTACATGCCTTCGGGTTGGTTGTTGAATTGAAGGAAATGGCTGTAAAACCAGGTGGTCAGATCATCTACCGGACCCTGATATTTCCTGTAGAAACTTTTATAGGTTTCCAGGTCTTTTTTGGCAATTTCCGGTAACGCCTGGCTCAGTGCCTTAGAACGGATACTATCTGTCCGGTAAAGTGCACCTCTTGCGAAAAGGAACATTTCCAGGGAAGCTGCATATTTCAAAATGCTGTCTCCCGAATGGTGTGCCGCCAGAAATCCTATAAAATTCGCTTCACTTTCTTTGGCATAACCCAGCTGGTGAGCCACTTCATGTAATCCAGTGAAGGGTTGCACAAAAGCAGGCATGTGGGTATTGAGCTGAGCTTCTCCGGAAAGTGGATTGAAGTAGCCGCTGTAACCCATATGGTTTCCTACTACACCAAACAGTGAAGATTTGAATGAGGCTGGTGAATAGGCAAGTTTTGGGTATAATAGGGCAAGTTTTCGGTAAGCTTCCAGGGTTTTGGACTTATTCAGGATCATCACCTGATCGGATGCCTGCGCGCGGGCCGGCGCATTGCTGATCACTTCGGTGAGCATCAGGCTGGCAAATTTGTCGAGCTCTGCTGAATCCGTTCGCTTCTTTTCCAGATTGAATTGTTTTGGAATATCCTCGCGGTAGTAGTTTATTCCCCAAAGCCATTGGAAGCTAAGCCAGATAACAGCACATATCCAGGCAAGCTGCAGTAAGCCGGTAGCCAGGAAAATCATTTTGCGATTATCCTGCTTCAGCCGTTTGAAAAAAAGAAAAAGAGACCTTATCAGGAGGATGATCAGTGTAATGTAAAGGATGTCTCCTATGCTGAAAGGGAATGGGCCCGCCATCC
>CANHUF010000254.1 GCA_947463715.1 Sphingobacteriales bacterium | reverse complement strand
CTAACCCGTGATTTGGGGCTTTTTTTATTTATGTATTTCATTGACTTATTAAAAGATAAACAAACAGATTTTAATCGTTTATCGCTGTATAATTATGCAATTTTATAGAGAAAATACACTGCTGAAAAGTCTTTTAAACATTATGACTGATTTAATATATTTGATATTTCCATTTAAGGAAACAAGAAGCAATTTTCATAACTTTATAAGACTTCAACCCATGGTTTTATTAAAAAGGTTGATAAAGTTCCTGCAAATGAAATCATAAGGGCTATCCAAATAAAGAAAAAATATTTCAACAAAATTTAAAAAAATATGGCAGCAAGGAACATGAAATCATATTCCCTTTCAGAGATGAAAGATAAATTTATTGGAATTAAAGGGTCCCTGAAGAGAGAAAAATATGAATATGAACTAAAAATGGATATTCTTGGCAGAATGATCAAAACTGCAAGAATACATCGCAAATTGACTCAGGAAGAATTAGGAAAACTTATTGGCGTTCAAAAAGCCCAAATTTCAAAACTAGAGAGCGGTGCCGGAAATGTCACAATTGAAACAATCGTTAAAGTGATCAGTGCATTAAATGCTGAAATCAACTTCAACATTAGAATGGAAGAAACCTACCTCGAACTGGTTTAACAAACAGTTATAAACCTAAAAATAATACTGCCCGGGAGGCATTTTGAACAACTTATTGGGCTAGTAATGGTAAGCACAGGTCCCATGCTATTAAGCTCTTTTGTAGCAGAGCGTTGTGCTCAACGCGCTATGTTGTCCAGAACATCTGGCATGGCAGGACAATATTGTTTAAATGCTTTTATGCAGCGTTCCCTTCTATTGGTTTGATATTATTAAACACTTGCTTTTTTTGATTTTGCTCTTCCTCTAAATCATAATCATCCTGAAGACCTAACCAAAATTTGGCGCTTGTTCCGAAAAATTTAGCAAATCGAATCGCTGTATCCGCAGTAACTCTTCGATTACCCTTGATAATTTCAGAAATACGGGTTTGGGGAAGAAAGGTTTCCTTTGCTAAACGATATGCGGAAATCTCCATCGGAATTAAAAATTCTTCAATTAGAATTTCACCTGGGTGAATATTTTTAAGCTTTTCCATATCTGTTCTATTAATGATAATCTACTATTGTAATATCGTACGCATCATTATTAATCCATTTGAAAATGATCCTCCATTGATTGTTAACCCGAATACTAAAGTAATCTTGAAGATTACCTTTGAGTTTCTCAAGTCTGTTAGCAGGAGGGATACGAAGATCATTTACATCCGAAGCATTATTGATCATTCTTAATTTTCTGCGCGCAACATCTTGAATCTCATTTGGCAATTTTTTCGACCGAATACCTTTCCAAATTTTTTCGGATTCATTATCGCCAAAATTTTTGATCATTAAATCTGATTGACATTACTAACGCCAAAAGTAAGTATTTGTTTTAATCTAACTTTTAAATTAATCTTACTAAAGGGTCAATACATTTGGATTCTTACAATATTAAATAGAAAAAACCTTCCGCAAACTGGTTTAACCAAAGAGTTTAATCCCCTTAAAAGTAATACTGCCCTAGAGGCATTTTGAAGAGTTTATTGCGCTGGTAGAGCGAGTAGCGGGCCTGCTCCTCTTCGTGGGTCCTGGCCCAAAACTGATATCCATTGGGGTCGGCAGCTATACCGAAAATCCATTGGTTGTATGCTTCAAACAACCCTTCCCGAAGGAGGTTGCGATGGAGCTCAAACAACTGAAACGGAAAGCGTGCTGATGCTTCATCCTCAAACCAGTCGGTGATGAACCGGGTTCTGATGGCCAGCAGGTTGTCTGGTGTGATGCCACGCAAAGCCCACTCTGTCTGTTTATTGAGTATAGCCAGCACCTTGGTTTCAAAGGGTGTTGATTCCTTTACATAAAATTTCTTATTGTCACCACTCATATACACCCGCTTGTACGATTCGAGTAACAACACTTTGACCTCTGCCGTCCTGGCCGTAAAGCTTTCCTGGTTTACAAAGATCTCACCGTAAACGATGCTCCTGGCCTTGTCTGCAGTGGTGAAATAAAACTTCGCAGCATGGTAATAATTCAGGGGATAAGCAGGATCGGCCTTCAACCCGTTTTCCCATTGTGCAATGGCATCAGCAGGTTTCTCCTGCAACCAGAACATCTCGCCATATTTGCTGTAAAGCGGACCACTCAATGGAAATTTCTTCAACCCTTTTTTGTACACCTTGTCAGCCTGCTTCCAATCTTCCTGAATGGTAAATATATCTCCTGCAATCTGAAACACCTGCTCGTCTGCATCAGTCCGGTCTGTCAGTGGCAAAACCCGGTTAGCAGCCTGCTTGTAGTCACCGGCCAGGTAAAGTGTATTGGCAATATCCTTCAAAAGGGAAAGATTCAAAGGCTCCATTTCCAGGGCACGAGACAAAATCATAAGGGCATTGCCAAAATCTTCCTGACGCTGAAAATTGAGTGCTGTCTCGCGCAGCTGCTTCACAGAGGGCTGCTGGGCAGCAAGCTGCTGCACACTAAAGAGCAAAATAATGGCTATCAGGTGACGCATAGGAATATATTGGAACAAAGGTAAGGATGAATTTACAACTTAATCTTCAGATCAGGTGTGTCAATAATCCATCCCTGAGCTTTGGTTCAAACCAGGTGCTCTTCGGAGGCATGACATTTCCACTGTCTGCTATATCAAACAACTGCTCAATACTAACGGGATAAAAACTGAATGCCACCTTCATCTCGCCACTGTCAACCCTACGCTCCAGTTCCTGCAAACCTCTGATGCCCCCTACAAAATCTATTCTCTTGTCTGTTCGCTGATCTGCTATATCCAAAAGCTTTTCCAGAACCAGATTAGATAAAATACTCACATCGAGCACGCCAATCGGATCATCCGTATAAGTGCCTTCCAAGGCTGTGAGGTGATACCACTGTCCTTCCAGGTACATACCAAACTCATGCAAGGCAGGCGGATCAACTGCTTTATCTGAACTGGACACCATGAAATCATCCTGCAAAGCACTGATTAACTCTCCTGCTTCAAGTCCGTTCAAATCCTTTACCACCCTGTTATAGGGCATAATTTTCAACTCATTGGCTGGAAAAAGTGTGGTCAAAAAACTATCTGCTTCTGGTCCTGCTGCTTCACCCAGCGCTTTTCTCACCTTGGCTGCACTGGCAGCCCGGTGGTGTCCGTCTGCTATATAGGTATGGGGAACATCCTGCTCAAAAATAGCACTGATGGCTTCAACTTGACCAGCTTCATTTACCACCCAGATACGGTGACTAATCCCATCCGCTGCAGTAAAATCATATACGGGTGAGTGGTTTAACTTCCACTGACTAATCAATATATCCATAGCGGCCACATTGCGGTAAGCCAGAAATACATTGCCGGTCTGGGCACCGGTGATGCGGATGTGGTTGATGCGGTCCTGTTCTTTCTCCGGACGGGTGAACTCATGCTTCTTGATGATATCATTTTCATAATCATCTACTGATGAACAGCAAACCAGTCCGGTCTGACTCCTGCCATCCATGACCAGCTCGTAAATGTAGTAACAGGGATGCTCATCCTGAAATAACACACCGTGACTGATCATCTCCGTAAGATTCAACCTTGCCTTCGCATAGACTGATTCATCATAAATACTCAGGTCAGCGGGCATGTCCACTTCAGACTTCGTAACATGCAGGAAAGAATTGGGTGAACCTGTCACTGCCTGCCTGGCCTCATCGCTGGAGAGGACGTCATAAGGTGGAGCTGCTACAGCTGATGCCTGATCTGGCTGAGGTCTTAACGCACGAAAAGGGAATATTTTTGCCATTTGCTATGTTGTTATGCGTGTTTGTTTGCGAAGTCTTTCATCAATGCAGTAATTGATTCCACACTTTCCAGTGGAAGTGCATTGTACATGGAAACCCTGAAGCCACCTACACTGCGGTGGCCTTTAATGCCTATCATGTCTTCTGACTTACAGCGTGCAAGGAACATCTTTTCCAGCTCCGGATCACCCATGGTGAAAACGGCATTCATGTGACTCCTGTCAGCTTCTGCGACAGGCAGGTTAAAAATGGGGAGGGATGACAACGTATTGTATAAAAGGGCTGATTTACGCAGGTTTATTTCCTCAATAGCCTTAACCCCACCTATGCTTTTGAGCCAGCGGAGGGTGAGGAGGCACACATAGATGGCAAACACCGGTGGCGTATTGAGCATGGAACCATTGGCCACATGCTGGCGGTAATCGAGCATAGATGGCAGTTTCGAATTGGCCGTTTCCAAAAACGACTTATCCGCAACAACCAGGTTAACACCTGCTGCACCTATATTTTTCTGCGCACCGGCATAAATGAAAGAAAATCGGTTGAAATCCATCTCTCGGCTCAGGATATCACTGCTCATGTCTGCAATCAGCGGTACGCTGGTTTCAGGGATGGCATGCATCTGAGTGCCTTCGATGGTATTGTTGGTTGTATAATGAAAATAGGCAACATCAGTTGGGATAGTG
>CANHUF010000253.1 GCA_947463715.1 Sphingobacteriales bacterium | reverse complement strand
TGGGACCAACAGCAAGGTACTTTATTGCTGCGGCTGCAGTGCTGGCAACTGCCGGGGCGCTGAACGGGTGGACATTACTGCAGGGACATATTCCCATGGCAGCAGCAAGGGACGGACTCTTTCCTCCCATATTTAAAAAAGTTAATCAACATGGAGCACCAACACTGGGAATTATCATCACTTCTGCCATCACCTCCGTGCTCTTACTTTTTAATTACATCAAAGACCTGGTATCCGTTTTTACACTTGCTATATCACTTTCTACCCTGGCCGTCATGATTCCTTACATATTTGCCATTGGCGCCTACCTTTTCCACATCCGCCAAAAACAAATCAGGCAAAAAATGGCAATACCCCTTTCTATTGCTTGTGGTATTTTTTTAATTTGGGTCATGAAGGGGTATGGTTGGGAAACCATCTTTTTAGGCGTTGTATTTATCTTAACCGGATTACCATTTTACTATTTCACGAATAAACATAAATAATTATTATGAATTATAATTTTTTCATAAATAAAGACATCAGCAAAGCAGAAACATTGCCAGGATGGTTTTACCATGATGTAGCGGTTTTTGAAGCGATGAAGGAAAAAATATTTGCCCGTTCCTGGCAATGGATTGGCGATACCAGCATGGTAAAGCTGGCTGGCATGGTTCATCCCTTTTCATTCATGGACGGATTGCTGGAAGAGCCTATGTTGCTCGTCAGAAATTCAGATGAGTCATTGCGCTGTCTTTCGAATGTATGCACCCACCGCGGCAACAGGGTTGTTGACCATGCAGGCAGCTACCATAACCTGATGTGCGCCTACCATGGACGCAGGTTTGAACTCGATGGAACTTTCAGATCTATGCCAGAGTTTGCTCAAACTAAGGACTTCCCGAGACCCTGCGAAAGTCTTCACCGTTTTCCATTACACCAGTGGGGCCCTTTTTTGTTTACTTCTATTTTCCCTGAATTTTCATTTGAGTCCATTGCAGCAATCATGCAGGAAAGAGTGGGATTTCTGCCATTAGAGGAATTTGTTTTCCATCCAACTAAATGTAAAGACTACCTCGTTAATGCGCATTGGGCACTATACTGCGACAACTACCTGGAGGGATTTCATATTCCGTTTATTCACCGTGACCTGAATGCGGTGCTGGACTATGGGCAATACAGCACCCTTTTATTTGATCACTGTAATTTGCAAATCGGATATGCCAAAGACGGGGAAGAATCATTTATCCTTCCTGAAGGACATATCGATTACGGAAAAAATATAGGTGCATACTATTTCTGGATATTCCCGAATATGATGTTCAATTTTTATCCATGGGGATTATCCATCAATATTGTCAAACCCATCAATATAGATAAGACAAAAGTCTCTTTTCTGACCTATGTCTATGACGAAAGTAAACTGCATTCAGGTGCTGGCGCCATGCTCGATAAGGTAGAACGGGAAGATGAATACGTTGTTGAAAATGTGCACAGGGGATTAAAATCCAGGGTTTACGCTACAGGCCGTTTTTCTGCGAACAGGGAGCAGGGAACCCATCACTTTCACCAGCTTCTGGCATCTTTTCTGAATAACAAAATCTCATAGGTTCATCAAGACGATAAACCTTGGGTGCTATTTTCAAAGTCTTTTGAAATACTCACTTGTTTACTTTTTCCTTTGAAAACAATGAATCAGTCAAAACATACTCCAGCTTCTGTTTCAACACAGATATAGCTTCACTGCCTATAAACAATAATTTTTCATTGATGAATGCCACTGACTCCGTCTGGGCAGGTCCGGCAAGCAATACTTTTTTCTGCTGACCTGAAAAGAAATTATCTTTTTTAAATCCATTTAGAAGATAAAGAAAGCGCAAACCTGTTTTAGTATACCCAGTCAGTACAACTCTGTTTGAACCTTCATGCACATCAGCACCTGTAATTAATCCACCAACATCTATACTGTCTCTTCTTTTGGCAGTCTGAACACCGGCCTGGTTACTGAGCTCATACATCACAGTCTTATTACCTTTCCATTGTTTGGTAAACAGATAAAGCTTGTCCTGAAAGGCAATCATAGCTTCACAATCCCAGTCAGTACTGTTTCCCGCAACTGGCTCAGGCTTCTCAGGCATGTCCTCGTATCGGAAAGTAATTAATTCTGGCTGAATGATGAGGTTACGCGGACTATCCACAATCATTGACTTTGCAATTTTGTAAATCATAAACCTGGGTCTGGCGCCATTGGTATTATTACCTGCATCTGCCACATATAAATATTTTTCATCTTGTGCCATGTCTTCCCAGTCTATGTTTACAGCTCCTTTCAGACTCACCCTTCTCAATATCACATTACTGGCCGTATCTGTTGCATAGATAGCAGGTTCACCACCGCCGTCATTGTGCTGCCAGATAAGATTATTCCACCAGATCATACCTGAATTCTCGGCCAACATGGGCATTTGCTGATAACGGACAACCGGCTGAACTGTTTTGATATTGGGCACTTGCGCCTTTATCTCATATGCCATTGAAAGAGAAAAAAAGAAAACAACACTGAAATAAAAATGCTTCATGATTTCCGGATTATTTCATTCGTAAACATAATAAGTGAAATTGAAAAATGGAATTCATGAAGCATTAATGTAAAAATTATCACTATGAATCAATCAGAATTCTGCCCTGACCGAAACAATCAGATTGGAACCAGCAGCCACCAGTCCGGAAGAATATGGCCTGTAGCGCTGATTGGTCATATTTTCCCAACCCAACGTTACAGACAACTGTTTCCTTGCCTGATAAGATGCTTTGAGATTTATGGTGTGCCATCCCGGCGCATAAGGCTTACCAGAGGGGTCTGTGGCATAGATATCTGTTTTGGCCTTTTCAGAAGGAGCCAGTTTACTGCTCGCCACGGGAGCATTATAGTACAGGGATGCTTCCATGAAAAGTCTGTTTTTACTATACCTCAGCAGGGAATTTCCATAAAACGGGGGCGCATGCCGGAGAGGGACCTGCTCGTTTTTAACATCATCCGTTTCCTTTCCTGTAATCCAGTTGGCATGTCCCTGCCAGACCAGTGAGGGAAGCAAATTCCATTGAGCACTGAGTTGTAAGCCCCAGACTGTGGCCCTTGAAATATTCTGTAATGCCTCCACCCTGCTGGTTATGCCACCAAAACTGATGCTGTCTGCACCATTGAAGGTAAAGGGTCTGCGCACAATGGCATTGTCCAGCAATGTATGAAAAGCATTGAGCTCCAGCCGGAACTTTTGTGGAATCCTGAATACAAATCCGCCTTCAAAATTCCAGGCATATTCTGATCGCAGATCAGGGTTGGGAACAGTCAGGTTACCGGGAACACTTTCAAACAACTTACCGGCATCATCTACATTAGGCATCCGGTATCCTGATGATATGTTGGCGTTCCACTGCCACATTTCTGATGACCTGTACACAACACCCAGATTTCCCGTTACGCCACCTTGCTTTAGATTGAGCGACTGATAAGGAAACTTAATGAAGGATGTATCAAATCTGGCGTTGAGCGTATTGTAACTGTATCGCAGTCCGGAAAGCAAGGTAAAACGATCACCGGCTTTGGTTTTTTGGGAAAGGTACACTCCGGAGGTCGTCCACCGGCTGCCATTAGGATACCTGCTCACAAATGGAGTGACAACATTTGTGCCGATGTTAGTTCTGGAACCTACAGAACCCACTTTATTCAACACCTGTTCAAGTCCATAGAACAACTGTGTTTTACCAAACAGCTTTTGTGCATCCCAGTTGAAACTGAAGGCATCAACTGCTTCAGACTGAATGGTTCTCGTGAGTGTGGAACGTGTTCGGTCAATCCTGCTTTCTGCATAATCCTGGTATGCGGCAATCCAACGTGATTCATCGTACAAAGAATTTTTAAGGTTATGAACAGCTGAAAGCGTATTCATCCGCCATAGCATCGGACCATAACTCCACTCTGCAAATCGGGGTTTACCATTTCTGTTCTGAATCAACCGGTCATAACGCGGAGCAGTGCCTGTACCGGCATACGTGAATGCATATTGTAGGTCCCAATGCTTACCTGCTGCATACCTCAGTTTCTGAAGTACATTGATCTGCTCATATCCGGAAAATTTTTGCACACTCGGGTCAGGATTGACTATTATACTATCTGTACTGCCTATTCGCTGCACATAGAATGGACGCAGGTAGCTGTCCTGCCCACCCCTGACACCCATCTTCAGGTCACCAAATGTACTTGAAGTAAACGAAGAGAAATATGCCCATTTTTTTGTACCTGCATGAACTGCTGCATGTATGGTCTTCTCCTGATTGGCTGAACTGTATCGCAACACCGTATTCCCGCCTATGTTAAGATTCCCCGTTGTTGAAAATTTTGGCGTAATACTTCTAAAATCCATTACACCCCCTATAGCATCACTGCCATAAATCAGCGAACCCGGACCAAAAATAACTTCTCCATTTTCTATGGTGAATGGATCAATGCTGATGATGTTCTGAAGATTACCACTCCGGTAAATGGCATTGTTCATTC
>CANHUF010000252.1 GCA_947463715.1 Sphingobacteriales bacterium | reverse complement strand
TTGTAATGGCCGGACAATCCAATATGGCTGGCCGCGGTCAGGTTGAACCTCAGGATACAATTACTAACCCAAGAATACTGTCATTGAACAGAAACGGGGAAGCCGTTCTAGCGAAAGAGCCATTGAATCTGAACGAGCCTGCTATGATGGGACTTGATTGTGGGGTATCTTTTGCGAGAAAAATGCTTGAATTTTGTCCGCCCGATGTTTCCATACTGCTTGTTCATACAGCTGTTGGCGGTAGCTCTATCCGGAAATGGATTGATGACTCAGTTTTCAGAGAGGTACCGCTATTCAGCAATTTCAAAAAAAGATTAGGCGAGGCTAAAAAACTGGGGACAATCAAAGGTGTTATATGGCATCAGGGTGAAGCTGATGCCAATGCCAAGGGTTTGCCTGAACATCCTCAACAACTCGAAAAACTTTTCGGGATGATGCGGAGAGAAGCTGCAAATAAAAAGTTGCCTGTAATAATGGGTGAACTAGGCTACTTTTCAAAAACCGTTCATGAACAGTTTATGCAGATGAATGAGGTACTTCGTGCATATAGTAAAACAGATTCCCGCACGGCAGTTGTTAGTACGGAAGGACTAGATCACAAGGGTGACTTCCTGCATTTCAATACGGAGGGACAACGGGAAATGGGTAGAAGATATGCTGTGGTTTTTGCTGATAAGTTTCTGAAGAAGCTTTGATGCCCGTTCTGATAGCTTCATAGGTTGGTGCTGCTTTTAATTGCTTTCCACAAACTGTTTGAAGTTGTTGAGGATAGCCTGCCAGCCTTGTTCCTGTGCTGCTGCGGGGTTTTGGTTTTCAGCCTCAAAGGTTTCAGTAATGCTGGTAATACCATCTTCTTCGTTGAAGCTGATGCCCACCTGACGGCCGTCTTCGAGTTCGTATTCAATGTATTCCAGTTCGTCAACGGCAACATAGGTTCCTTTCAGGTCAAATCCTGCACTGCCATCTTTTGCTGCCATGCGAAAGCGGAATTGTCCACCTTCACTGAGATCGTTTTCAGCCTCAGTGGTATGCCAGTCTGCAGAAGCCTGATTCCATTGCTTGATGGCTTCCGGATTGCTCCAGGCATTCCATACTTTTTTAAGGGGTGCATTTATTTCAGCAGCTACTGTTATTCTTTGTGGTTTTACGGCCATAAAATTGTTTTAGCCATCTGTTTTGCAGATGGGTTCATGATGGACAGCAAAGTTAACCGAGTTGGCGATAAAACAATATTGATTGGCAGATTTATGTAAACTCTTTGCTTTTTCCAACATTTTTTCATCTTTTACTTTTACGGTTGGCCTCAGTATAACTTCTGTAAACCGACCGCTACCGTTATCAGACTCCTGCATGGTACCTGATGGGTTATCGATGTAGTCTGTTACAACGATGCCGTTTTCTGCGCACAGGTGCAGGTACCAAAGCATGTGGCAGGAGGCCAATGAGGCAAGCAATAGTTCTTCTGGATTGTGCATGGAGGAATCCCCCCTGAAAACGGGATCTGATGAGCCCAGGATTTCAGGTTTGCCGGGGATAGACAGGGTATGATTTCTTTCATACGCGGTGTAACCGGCAGTACCTTGTCCCCGATTGCCGGTCCATGTGAGTTGCAGTTGGTAGTGGTGTAGATTTTTCATGGAATGCATCAAAATGTATCCGTGAATTTACCCAAAAAATCAATTCACCTTTGGTAGTCTTTTAGTCTACAGGTGATCCGCCACAAATTGTTGGGCATAGTCCCTGATCATATTCCGTGTTGCCGCAAAAGATGCTTTCATCGCTGCTTCTGTTCCAATCATATGAGTTGGGTCAGGGAAGGCGTTGTGTATGTGGATGGAATTACCTGGCCAGAAAGGACAATTCTCACGCGCATTGTCGCATACAGTAATTACATAATCGAAATCGATATCCTTGTATTCTTCCATGGCATTGGAAGTATGTTTTGAAATGTCTATGCCATCTTCCAGCATGGAAGCAATGGCTTTGGAGTTGACTCCTGTGGAGTATACGCCGGCACTGTAGATTTCAGCTTTGTCTCCTGCGAACTTTCGGAAATATCCTTCAGCCATCTGGCTGCGGCAACTGTTGGCTGTGCAGAGTATCAGTATTTTTTTCATCTTTATATTTTTAGCAGCATCCACCACCTGGGGTGCAACTGGTTTGTGAATTGGGTTTTTGGGCATAAACGGTGAGGCTGAAAATACCTGTAGAGCCTAACTTGAAATCATGGATTTCAGCTGTACTCAGGTAGTTAGCCAGGATGTCATCGGGGATGATGATTGGTTTCTCTTTCTGGATGCTGATATTTTGAAATCCTGTTGCCTGGATCAGTTCGAGGTACACTTCTTTCTGGATAGCACCCGCAACACATCCTGCATACATTTCTGCATCCTTACGTAATCCCTCAGGCAGTGCTCCTACCAGCACTACGTCTGAAATGCTGAAGTGTCCGCCTGGTTTAAGCACACGGAATATCTCATTGAAAACGCTATGTTTGTTGGGTACAAGGTTGAGTACACAGTTGCTAACAATAACATCTGCGCTGTTGGCAGTAACGGGCATGTGTTCAATATCACCCTGACGAAATTCTACATTATTGAATCCTCTCGCTTCTGCATTGGTCCTGGCTTTGTCGATCATGGCAGGTGTAAAATCGATTCCAATTACCTTGCCTGTTTCACCCGTTTCATGTCTTGCAATGAAACAGTCATTACCAGCCCCGCTACCGAGGTCGATGACTACATCTCCTGGTTTGATGCGGGCAAATTGCGTAGGGAGTCCGCAACCCAATCCCAGATCAGCTTCAGCGTTATATCCTGCTAGGCTCGTGTAGTCGTCAGACATGATATTGTATACTTCCGTTGAACATCCACCTGCACCGCAGCATGATGACATATTTGTATCCTTATCCTGCAAAGCAATTTCGCTGTATTTCTTTCTGACGATCTCTTTCAGTTGTTCTTCAGTTTGCATGTGTAATTGATTTTAAAATTTTAGCAGCATGTATTGCTATTAAGTTCAAATCCATCGAAAAAAGAACGCAACAGTTGCGTTGCCTTTATCCATTCAGATTCATCAATGCAGTAACATACCGATGTGCCATCTATCTCTCCTTTTATAAGTCCGGATTGTTTGAGCTCCTTCAGGTGCTGGGATACAGTGGACTGTGCAATGGGCAGGTCTTCCACGATATCTCCGCAAATACAGGTTTTTCTTTCCAACAATAATTGGAGGATTGCAACGCGTGCCGGATGAGACAGCGCTTTGCAGTACCTGGCCAAATCTGTCTGGATCAACGTGTAGTCTGCTGTTTTTGAAGCACCCATATTGATCGCAATATTACGATAAAAGGATTTGATTTCCAAAAATGACGCATGCAATCGGCATCGGACTACTAAAAATTGGTATAATTTTATATAATGGTCATGCCGGAAGTGAAACTGGTTACAACATCAGAGGAAATCAGCGCAATCAAGGAATTACAAAATCTGAACCTGCGTCCGAATATATCAGATACAGAGGCTGCATCAGAAGGATTTCTTACGGCATCATATACAATAGCATACCTGCAGGCTATGAATGCTGATGCACCGAGTGTGATTGCCAAAATGGGCGATAAAGTGGTAGGTTATGCCATGGTAACCACGCACAATTTACGGGATGGCCATGATCTTATGGCAGATTTGTTCAATACAATTGACCAGACCAGCTATGGTGGACGTGTGCTAAGTGAGACCGATTATGTGGTGGTAGGTCAGCTTTGTGTGGCGAAGGAATTCAGGGGACTGGGACTGGTACAGCAGTTGTACAATCACTTTAAAGATTGCTATGCCGATCGATTTGAGTATCTGGTGACGGATGTGGCACAGGCAAATAAGCGTTCCCTCAAAGCCCATAAAAAAACCGGGTTTCAGGTGATTGATACCCTGACTTATGGCGGCATTGGTTGGGATATTGTGTTGTGGGACTGGCGCAGGACCAGTTAGTCGAGTGATCTGTTCAGAAAATGGATCAATGGTTTCATCGCCCTGAAATGATCTATGGTTACTGCTATCAGTTTTTGATCAGTCAGTATATCATCAGCTAAGGGTGCTGTTACGGTAAAACTTTTGAGTTTGAGGAATTCCATGGCTGGATTGTCTGCTTCGTAACCCTGCGGAGGCCTTGATAGGCGTGCTTCCTGGCTTAGTGATCCAAAATATTTTTTCATCGATTTTTCCTGCAGGATGCCTGAGAATTCTTCCAGGTTGTAGTCAATCTCACTGCGGATGTTTTTAAGTGCAGGTCCCTGGGGCATCCAGTAACCACCGCCTATGAAGCAGCTGCCGGGTTCAAGGTGAAAATAATATCCCGCGCATTCAACTGCCTTTCCTCCTTTGCTGTAAAAAGAACCCATATTGGTTTTGTAGGGGTCTTTGTTTTTACTGAACCGCACATCCCTGTTGATGCGGAACACACATTTTTTCGGTTCAAGATTTTCGAGGGTAGGGTCAAGTGCTTTTAATTTGTTGAGCACACTGGTTACAAACTGCAGGTAATCCTG
>CANHUF010000251.1 GCA_947463715.1 Sphingobacteriales bacterium | reverse complement strand
GAATCGACGTCCATTGCTAAGCTGATCAGACACGAAATCCATAGACCAGCGAATGTTGACACCAATCGGAACCATCAGCGGCATGCGAGGGCGATCGAGCTTCTTTTTGTTGCGCTGGCGAAGTTGCAGGCGCTCCTCGGCGTAAACGCGATAGGTCTGCTTCCTGTTAACAACCAAACCCTCCGACTTGAGCATGCCATGCAGCATCGGATAACCCAGTGCCTTATGCTTGGCGGCCAGTTCTATCAGGCGTGCACGCAGCGGCGCATCCTGAGGCGCTGCGTGCTCATAGCGAAAAGCGGTGCGGCTGACGCCCGACAACTGGCAAGCTCGCCGTTCACTAAACTGATGGGTATCCATCATGTAGCAGGCAACCTGTTTGCGAGCGGCGGGCGTTACCACTTTTTTGAAATCACGTCCTTCATCGCCTCAACTTCAAGCATTTTATCGGCCAGCAGCCGTTTCAGTTTGTTGTTCTCCGTCTCCAACTCGCGCAGGCGTTTGGCTTCACTGACTTCCAGACCGCCAAACTTGCTGCGCCAGTTGTAGAACGTGCCGCTGGTGATGTTAAGTCGGCGACAGATATCGGGCACTTTGGCACCTGCCTCATGCTCTTTGATGGCTTTTATAATTTGCTCGTCTGTGTATCGTTTCTTCATGTTGAGATCTCCGTAGCGATAGAGTAGCTGGAAATCTCATCAAGTTCATGGTTCTAAAATCGGGGGTAAGGTCAACAGGTGGAGGCGCATTAGTAACGCCATATTTAACCCGCCGACAAGTGTTATCGCAAATCGGATGCTCGGAATGCTCAATGGTCAGATGCACCGTCTCCATACTGTCGCGGTTGTGCGGCATGGGGTTTCTGTTTGGTGTCTGCACACACCTTATTGTTATTGGCGACGTTGATTGTCGCTCTTTGTGGATAGTACGCATGCCCATAACCAGGGGCAACTGCCCAAATGGCTACCTTGCACGCTACGCGGCGTGGTTTGTCGCCATTTCGTATTTTAGTTGCGATAGGTCAATATATTAGCCCCTAATTAAACCGGACACTTCGTTTGTTGTTAAGACCTAGGCATAGCACCAGGCTTAAGGAGTGTCCAGGAATGAACAGAATTGAAGTAATAACCGGTGAGCAACGACGCAGAAGATACACGGCTGACGAGAAAGCAGCCTTGGTTACTAGGCGCCACAGGTGCAGATTTCCTGTGGTTTTCCCAGCACCGGTAGCCGCAGCAATCGCATCGGCGAGTGCTAGCACACCTCACGGTGCTCAGTCGGGATGAATGAGATCTTGGTAGCACCGCTGCGGGATAATTAAAATTGCTGTCGTAAATCGGTTTTTTTTCTTTTCCCCCACTCGATGAGATGTCGGAAACAGCCTCTAATATCGCAAGTCTTACCTATTAGTCATATGATGAGTTAGGCCCATTTATCAATTCTCGGAGCTTTAAGAAAGGAGACACTTCACTGCTGACCGCCCCTGTAGAAAAAGAAATACTTCTTCTACCTTCTTGGGGGTCTCTTGCTTTATGCGCCTCGAGGAATTCTATAACATCACTCAACTTCAAAAGACCCTTGCTCTCGGCCATCCCAATAAAATCTTGTGAGTCAATAAAAATGACGTTATCTTTTTCATTGGCAGAAACCGCAACATCTTTGAGCTGCCGAGACTGGCTATCGCCATAAACGACATCACAAAGCCATTCGGAATGTGCGATGTCACCTAGTTTCATATAGACTGGCTTCTTCTCGCCGTCCAAGTAAGGGATTCCAAGAATAAAAGACATATCCACAATTATCAGACATACATCTTTTACTTCATACCGTGCTTTTGCTATTGAAAGCGAAGAGTTAAGTTGATACAAACCCTTCTTAAATACTGACGATTTAGTTTTAGAAATGTCACAGTGGTCTTTGAATTTAAACTAGCAAAAAATATAATTATTTTCAAATTTTTTAACGAAATCAATTTCTTTATATTTTATCTCCATATTTTTATTTATGTATTTAAGAATTCGAAGAGGATATTCAGAAATATACATCGCAAATATTTCCCTTAGTACATTCTCCCACCTCTGGTATTGAAAAGTAAGATTTCGTTCACTGATTCGCCTAGGTTCATCTTTTTCATCGATATAGCCGCCTTTTGATAGCGACTTCTCGGCAATCAAATTAGCTCGCCATAACAAGTATCCATCATCCTCAGCAGATATCAATTCACAATCGTTATGCATTTAAAACTCGCTGTCATTTCATGAGTTAGCCATAATAATTTTTTTTACTACAACACACATAAAAAACATCTTTCTTATTTTTGCTATTTCAGTCCCGGAAATCCTAAAATTTTCCGATATCTTTCCATTGCCAGAAAGGACAGTTCATGAGCAGTTGATACAGAATCTCTTCCCATCCAAATAAGCTTAAATCTTGGATTAGCTTCTCTGATTGAATTAATTGTCTTCGAAAGTATTTTTCTTACTTTCGTACTTTTTACATTATTATTCAATATATCGATACATGATCGACAGTCAGTTGCCAGATAAACTTCTTTAGCGCCTACTAGAACTGCTAGTTTCAACGCATGTGCAATTGCCATCATCTCGGCGTCTATACTAGATCCTCCACGAATCGAGCGCGAAATTTGAGCAGTTAAATTTCCATCGACATATAAACTTACGCCTATCCCCATGTAACCATGAGATTCTCTATAACCACCGTCAACCTCGATAAATATCAAAATATATGTCCAGAAAAAATTAGCAATAAATTTAGGGAAGCTAGAAAATTTGTTATAAAAAGCCCGAATATCAAAAGCTGAAACGGAAATATACGCTTTATCAATACAATGCATAACCTCAAACTTCCTGATTCTCCTTTAAATGATCTACATATATACTCGGTTATCGAGTCGAGTGAACTTCTTCTATTGTCATTCTGTAGCGCATCTTTTTTGTGCTTCTGATTATTGACGATGCCGGTGGCGGACTTCCTGGGGAGAGTACCCACAGACTTATAGTATGGCAACTGTCTGAGAGGCTATTTGCCACTGTATGCGGCGCGGTTTGTCGCGTTTTGATTATTTGGTAGCTACTGCTAAATACCCAACATTCCCAAGTATATAAATTTGCGCCGATTTGCCCATTCGACCACATTAAACTGGGAGCGCAGGGAGGACTGTTGAGCCTGTGCCAATCACAGCTCCCAGTAATCGCGCAGCTTAATGCGCGCGTCGATAGACTTGCGGTGATTGTCCTCTGCCTGCTGGGTATTTCTCATCTGCAGGGCGGCAAGATTAAAACGACGCGTCACGCCGCCCTGCTTAGCGATAGCGACGATCACATCCCCATCTATATCTTGAATCGTATATGCGGTACCTCGCACATCGATTGTTGAATCCAACAGGACGGGCTGGCCGTGCTTGTCAACGATCATCCGGGATACCTCCGTTGCAAAATAGTGGGCTAATGAGTGTTTTCTACTTAACCAGTTTATCTTAACGGGCAAAAAATGTCTGACTACGCCTGCAAGCAACTGTTTTAATTAATTATTAAAAGATATCGCGATTGTTTGCTGGCCATAATCCACACCATAACTCACGTGGCAATCTACCCACCGGCCAAATTCAACTTCGCACCCCGCCTCTCTTCGGTTACTCCCAGCGCACTAGCGTGCGACGTCATATGTCGCGCTGGCGTGTTGAAGTTGTTGCTCAGGATAGTTAATTTATCAAGTGGTGATTTCTCCGATGGATGATGCAAATAATTTGAGCAGGCAAACATGGCTGGAAATCGCAGTAACGCATGCATCGGTTGAATTCAGCAAACACGGCTACGCTGTGCCGGTGGTCAGAATCTCCTGCGGATTCCCCAGCACGGGTCAGCGCAGCCGCCGCATTGGGGAATGTTGGCCAACCAAAGTCTGCTCTGGCGGCCTGAACGAGATTTTTATATCTCCATTAATCGATGATTCCGACGAAGTGCTGGGTATCATCTTTCATGAACTGGTGCATGCCGTTGATGATTGCAAAAGCGGTCACGGGGCGGCCTTCAAAAAAAATAGCCACCACCATCGGGCTGACCGGCAAGATGATCCACGCGCATCCCAACGATGAGCTGGGCAAACTCGTAAAACTAATCATTGCCGAGATAGGCCCATACCCGCACAAAAAGTTAATCCCCAAAACCCGGATAAGCATCAAGCGCCAAAGACCTTATGCAGAATGCAGTGAGTGTGGTTATCGGGTGCCCATGCTGAAAAAGTTTCTGGATGTCGGCCCACCGATATGCCCCAAGGACAGCATCATGATGATGCCTGAGGGGAAGTGGGATTAGGTTTTAACCGTTTGTTCATATCAAAGGAGCACTGCGCGATGACAGCTCAAGCCAGAGAAGACTTACTGTATGAGGGCAAGCAGCAATCGATGTGCAGCACACCGTTGGGGGATTGCCTGACCAAGAACGGGATTTTCTTACCATTAAGAAGCAGAACAACAGCCTGTAACCGCAATTACATTGGCAAGTGGGAGATTACTGACAATCGCCTTTACCTTATCGGGATTGATGCAAAATTACG
>CANHUF010000250.1 GCA_947463715.1 Sphingobacteriales bacterium | reverse complement strand
TTTTTGAAGAAATCTATCAGCAAGAGTTTAAAACTGCTTATGAAGCAGCTGGCATTACTTATGAGCATCGCTTAATTGACGACATGGTTGCCAGTGCACTGAAATGGAATGGTAAGTTTGTATGGGCATGTAAAAATTATGACGGTGATGTACAAAGTGATACAGTGGCACAAGGCTTTGGCTCATTGGGGCTAATGACCTCTGTTTTGGTAACGCCAGACGGACAAACTATGGAATCAGAGGCAGCTCACGGAACTGTAACACGTCACTACAGAGACCACCAGAAAGGCAAACCAACAAGTACCAATCCTATTGCATCTATTTTTGCCTGGACACGTGGATTGGCATTCAGGGGTAAACTGGATAACAATCAGGACCTGATTGATTTTGCCAACGCACTTGAAGCTGTTTGTATCGAAACAGTTGAAGAAGGCAAAATGACGAAAGACCTGGCTGTATGTATACACGGCAATAAAGTTTCTCATGGTGACCATTACCTCTACACGGAGGAATTCCTGGATGCCATTGATGCTAATCTCAAGAAAAAAATGGGATTATAAAAAATCACCAGGCCAGATATGCAAAAAGTTCATCTCAAACGAGATGAACTTTTTCATTTAAATACTATTCCAAAATGTCATAGCAGCATGGATAATTCAATCGTTGGTTATCCTTTTCCACATCACCCTGATGGATTGTCTGTCAATTCCTGCAAACCTGCCACGCTGAACAATCAGGTCATTTTCTTGTGGGTGACTTAGGTAATAATGAAATGCAAATCGACTTCCGGGATTATACCACCCATTGACTTGTCCGAATCGCAAATCATTAAAAACAAGGGTATCTTTCCACTGATCAACAGTATAAAGGCCCTGTGAAAACTTTTTAAGTTCCATCACTTCCTCATGATCAGCAACAGGACTTAAATATGCTTCATTTTTGGGGAAATAATGCAATGCCAGGTTCTTCTTCTTATCAAAAACAGATTTATAGCCTACTTGATAACCCAGGCTGTCTTCAATTACAACAAACCAAAGCAAATTATTAAGCAGCGTAGGCGTAGTAAAATGATTTAATGTACCTGGATAATTTTTACTGATTGAATCAAGTACGGTATGCTCAATTTTGTACTTATTCCACAGTGCAAAAATCATGTAAATCGCTGAAGCAATGATTCCCATCCTTGCCCATTTAAGCCTGTGACGGTGATCTGATTTGAGGAAAAGCAGAAAGCCAAAAGCAATGGCCGGAACTATTGTAAACAAGGGATCAGCAACATAAATGACGTTAAATGAAATCCTTCTGTCCGAAAATGGCTCGAACCAGCCTATACCATAGTTGTTCATGGCATCAAGCAAAAGGTGACAGCCTATTTCAATCAGGAAAAACCAGAACCATTTCTTCAGGCTAATTGGTTCCGCCTTATGCCAACGGGCTGCAACCAAAGCCAGAAAAAAACTGATGAAGCCTGCAAACAGAAAGGAATGGGTGATTCCTCTGTGTGCAAGCAACTCAGTAGAAACAGGCATCCACATCCCAGCTATGAAATCAATATCTGGTACACTTTGCGCCAAAGCTCCCCACAATATTGCCTTTCTGCCTGCATTTTTATCAAGCAGCGCTTCTCCTATACATGCTCCAAGTACAATATGGGTCAATGAATCCATAACAATGAATTTTATGCCCTAATTAAAGCCTTTTAAAATGATCTTTCTTCAGTCCTCATTCTTGGTTGCCCCTGCGAGCTGTTTGCAGGCTGGGCCCCGTTAAACTTATTAAATCTATATATGAACGTCATCAGGAAATACCTGGTTAACCTGTTCACCCTTGTATCAACAATGTTATTACCGTTGATTGTCCTGGCGATACTCGTATTTTGCTTGAAAATATCAAATCCTGATATCCTGAATATTCCGTTTTTCTTTTTAAAGATTGTCTTCTCAAAAGAAGCATTCAACAAAGCGATATTCTGATTTACACTGGCCGACAATCCTCTGTTGATGATATATTCCAGGTCATGTCTGAACACCCATCCACCCGGAATATCAATCCTTGAGTTATTTGAGATTGTCCAACTGGTGTAGTTCACATCTGGTTGTCCGGGTAACGTGTATTTTACACTATTGAGACCATACCTGCCACCCAGATCAAATTCGAACCAATCTTTCCAGTTGAATTCAAATTTTGCTCCCTGTGAAAGCAACATATTCTTACCTATGTTTCTTTCGCTATCAATAAGGGTTATATTGTTATTGTATGCAACTGTACCATTAATTGAGAAGATGTACGTCCTGTTTTTCCAAGGCTTACTGAAATTGTAAAATCCGCTTGCAGTATAGTTACCATCTACATTTTCGTAAGTAGTAAGCTGACTTCCTGCTCCACCTACCCTGGTAGTGTTATTAACAATCTGATTATTGACGAAGTTAAAGTTGGCTCCTACAAAGAAAGTTTGTCCGGTAAGAAAGTTCAGGTTATTGAAAGTCGTGCTGAAAACATGGGCCTGTTCTGGTTTCAGCAATGGATTACCCTGAGTTTGATACTGAGGATTTGATACATCTTTTACAGGTTGTAGCTGGGAAAATGAGGGTTGACGGGCATTACCATTATAGAAGAACCGCAGCGTTTTATTCCGTGTGAAGTTGTAAGCAAAATTCGCAGAAGGCAGCAGATTAAGCCTTTTAATAGGGGTATACGCACTGTCTCTTGTAAGTGAATATCCTTTCTGATTAACGGGTTGCGCACTTGCTCCGATTGTATAGTTGTATTTCTTCTTTACGGTTCTGATATTTGCTCCGATACGCTGGTTGATAAAATCATTCTCAAAAGCATTGCTTAGCAGTTCTGAATAAGAATAATCCTGCGTGATAGGGTCAAACACACGTGTAGCCCTGTCGTTGCTGGTGAAAGACTGTCCGTATGAATAAATCATATCCAAATAGCGATCTTTCATCAACGGTTCTGAATAGTTGAACCTGATATTGAAATTATCAGACTGGTTATCAGTTATAATTCTTTGATTGAGAATGGTTGCTGCAAGTATTGGAAAATAATTGAAAGTTGTGTTATCCCGCATTGATTCACCATCTGTGGTGTTGTAACCACCATTGACGTTCATGGAGAAATTCCTACCGCGCTTTCTGAATTTGTGGTTAAAAATCAGGTTGCCGGAGAAACTCGGCGCATTGGAATTGGAGCTATTGATATTGCTACCTTTACTGGTGGTGTCTGCGTCATTCCTCAGGTAGTCAAAATAGGCTACAGAGTTACTTCTTGAATCACGTACGGACATCTCAGGGATAAACTTCACGTAGTTAAAAGAGTCTATGTTCCATTCAAAATTAATTGAGGCCCTATGGCTTTTGGAACTGCTCAGGGAAGTGTCTATCTGGTGATTCAGGAATTTGGTATTCTGAAAGAAGTTTTGAGAAGCAACATCTTTAAACACTTCAGTTTCCCTGCTTGAATAGCTGTAATTGCCATAAACAGATCCCTTTTTGTTTTCAAAATCATTTCTGAAATTGAGTCCCATGGAATTTGTTGTTCGGAGGCCTTCCTCACCGCCAAAACCACCCTGGTTATTACCTCCGATATTTACCTGAAAGGCACGGCCACCACCGCCGCCGCCGCCACCACCAAAATTACCTCCGCCACCGCCTGAACCACCATCAAAATTAAAAGTACTGGTATTATTATTGTTGGCACCTCCAAATATGGAAAGCTGCTTGTTATTATTAAAGAAATTTATATTAGCAGTTCCCTGGTAGCGGTCACTTGTGCCGGCTCCAACTACTGTTCTGCTGAAAATACCCCTGTTTCTGTCTTTTTTCAACTGCAAATTAATAATTTTATCCGGTTCGCCATCCTTGATGCCAGACACATTGGCAAGATCACCATAGTCATCAATAACCTGAACCTTATCGATCATATCCGCCGATAACTGTTGGGTTGCAGCTTTGGGATCACCACTGAAAAAGTCCTTTCCATTCACCCTAACCCTGCTCACAGTTTTACCCTGTGCAGTTATGGTTCCGTTTTTGTCGACTTCGATTCCAGGCATTTTTTTAAGCAGGTCTTCAACCATAGCATTAGGCTTGAGCCTGAAGGAATCAGCCTTATATTCCACTGTATCTTCCTTTACAATAATTGGAGGAGTTGAGATAACAATTTCCTGTAGAGAACTGTATTCAGGAAAAAGTTTAAAGTCATCCATCTTAAGTACTTCCTCGCCTTCAGGCATGGTCAGTGCTTTCCTTGTGGTACCATATCCAACACTGGAAAACATGATAACAAATTTTTTCTGCGGGATCCCTTTTATCAGGTAAAACCCAACATTATTTGTAAGAGTTTTAAGGGTATCCTGGCTCCCGACTATATAAACACCAACTGTTGCTCTTGCGAGTGGGGTACCCAAAGTGTCCACTAATCGTCCGTTCACCTGATAACTTTCCTGAGCCTGGGCATTCATAAAACCTGAAATAGCCACTAATAGAAGACTAAAAAATCTTTTCATATGTAAATGATTCGCAAATTGGATGCCAAAGGTAGCTCTTTGCCTTCGGAGAATTATTGTTA
>CANHUF010000249.1 GCA_947463715.1 Sphingobacteriales bacterium | reverse complement strand
TCCGAGTGCATCCAATTGTCTTCTCCACGACTCCCACGCGGCAGGATCAGTATTAAAAATGGGCACTTCAACCCCATTATAACCTGCTTCCCGGATTTGCTCCAAAACTGGAAACATATCCTCATTCATCTCAGTACCCCACAACAGCAGATTCATGCCAAATTTATTCATAGCCATTTTTTCGTGCATGAATATATGAATTGCTGAAGAGACGGGAAAATATAGATGCATTGAAATTCAGGTGAATGCTTTAACTTAATACCACCAAAACAACCTTAATATGTCTGCACAACGTTTTACAGCCCTCGACGTTTTCAGGGGGATGACCGTATTTTTCATGATCATTGTCAACAACCAGGCCGGACCGGCATTTGCGCCGCTGCGGCATGCTGCATGGGATGGCTTCACACCCACAGACCTGGTTTTCCCCTCCTTCCTTTTTGCCGTAGGTAACGCCATGGCCTTTACCATACCCAAATGGGCTGGACTAGGCCATTCATCCGTATTGATAAAAATCCTGAAACGGACTTTCCTCATTTTCCTTATTGGATACCTCCTGAGCTGGTTTCCATTTTTCGCCGAGGATGCTTCCGGCGCATGGTCTCTAAAACCCATAGAAAACACCCGGATCTTTGGCGTACTCCAACGTATCGCGCTTTGCTACGGCATTGCAGCTTTGCTGATACATTTCCTGTCTGCCCGCAACGTAGTCATTGCCTCCCTGATTTTACTGTTTGGGTATTGGGCCGTTTTGCTTTTGAATGGCGACCTGACCATGCTTGGAAATGCCGGCATTTCAGTTGACAAATGGCTGATCGGAGAAAATCACATGTACAAAGGTGAAGGTGTTCCTTTTGATCCGGAAGGATTTCTTAGCACTTTTCCGGCAGTAGTAAATGTGATCATCGGTTATTTTGCAGGTGTTTTACTGCGTGACAAAGGAAAAGATTATGAAAGTATCGCCAAAATACTTCTCGCAGGTGTAATACTCATGGCCATTGCCTACAGTTGGAATTACAGCTTCCCAGTCAACAAGAAATTATGGACGAGCTCTTATGTGCTTCATACCTGTGGCATATCCCTGATGATGATCGGATTACTGGTTTACCTTATCGACAAATCAAACCTGAGCAACCGGTGGAACCACTTTTTTGAGGTATTTGGTAAAAATCCCTTGTTTATTTATGTGCTTTCCGGCATCATTCCACGTCTCTTATCCATGATTAGTGTGGGTGAAGATAAAACACTTGGAGAGTTGATCACGCAGGATATATTCCAGCAAAATATTCCCGGTGAATTCGGAACCCTGCTTTATGCACTAAGCCTGACCATGGTTTGCTGGCTTGTGGGTTTCTGGATGGACAAGAAAAAAATATACGTCAGGGTATAAGGGGCAATTCAGGATACTGAAAGGGCTCACGTGGCTCTTCCAGTATCCTGAAATCCTTTCTGATGGTATGCGCCTAGTTTACATCAATTTCATTGTGAAAACACATGCATGCAATTTACCAAAAGGCAATAGCAGGGCAAAATATGCATTAAATCATGTCATAATCCGTATTTTTGTTTTTCTCAAAGCTATATAATGGATTATAATACAACCAGAACCCATCTGGAGATGAGGGAATATGGACGGCATGTTCAACAAATGGTTGATCACCTGCTAACCATTGAAGACAAGGAAAGAAGGCAGCGCAATGCGCAGGCTATCATTGAACTGATGGGATTTCTTAACCCACAGTTGAAAAATATTGAGGACTACAGACAAAAATTATGGGATCATCTTTTTCTGATCTCAGATTTCAAACTTGAAGTTGAAAGCCCATATCCCGTCCCCACACGTGAGTCTTTGCAAGCCAAACCCGCGCCACTGCCGTATCCCAAGCGATACCCCAAGTATTTTCACTTGGGTAAACACCTGGAACTGGTGATTCAAAAAGCGCTTGCTGAAGAAAACCCTGAGAAGAAATCAGGATTTGCACATATCATCGCTTATTACATGAAGTTGGCCTACAATACCTGGCACAAAGAGTTAATTCCGGATGAAAGTATCCGCAGCGAATTAAATGCCATCACACAAGGAGAACTTGAATTTACAAGCACACCATTCGTTAGGGCATATCGGGAGCAGGATGACCGTTTCCAGAAAAGAGGTAAACCTGGATTTCAGCAACGCAATAGACCCAATAATGGAGCACCGGGCAAAAACAGACCACCACAGAAATTCAATAAAAAAAGATTCAAGTAACCATTTACTCACCCAAAAGCTTACATGAAGGCATTTGAAGTTTATGGCGGCAAGAGGCTGAATGGAACCATCGTACCCCAGGGTGCAAAGAACGAAGCATTGCAGATTATAAGTGCAGTGCTTATGACCCCGGAACCAGTTACAATACACAACATCCCTGATATACTGGATGTAAACCTGCTGATTGACCTGCTCGAAGAACTGGGTGTTAGCGTAAACAGAACAGACAGACATACCTGCACATTCGAAGCCCGGGATGTTCAGCTTGAAAAGCTGGAAGATCCCGGTTTCAGGCAGAACAGCAGCAGGCTTCGCGGTTCGGTTATGATTGCCGGTCCACTGCTGGCGCGCTTTAAAAAAGCTTTTATCCCAAAACCTGGTGGAGACAAAATAGGACGGAGAAGATTGGATACCCACATCATAGGTTTTGAGAAACTGGGCGTAATGTTCGATTACGTGCAGGGCGAAGGATTCTTCAGACTTACTGCCAGTGAATTGAGAGGAACAGATTTATTGTTGGATGAGCCATCCGTTACCGGTACCGCCAATGTTATTTTCGCCGCAGTCATGGCAAAAGGCAAAACCTCCATCTACAATGCAGCCTGTGAGCCCTATATCCAGCAACTATGCCGGATGCTTAACAGGATGGGCGCAAAGATAAGCGGGTTGGGCTCCAACCTCCTCCATATTGAAGGGGTAACTTATCTTGGAGGAACTTCACATACCATGTTGCCTGATATGATTGAAGTAGGCTCATTTATCGGACTGGCCGCAATGACGCAAAGTGCCATCACAATAAAAAATGCAGGCCTGGAACACCTGGGTATAATCCCAGACAAGTTCAGACAGCTGGGTATTCAAATGGATATCACAGGAGATGATATCATCATCCCAGAACAGGAATCATACACCATACAAAGTTATATTGATGGATCTGTGCTTACGATATATGATCACCCTTGGCCTGGTCTGACCCCTGACCTGCTCAGCATCATTCTTGTTGTGGCTACACAGGCTAAAGGAAGTGTGTTGATACACCAGAAGATGTTTGAAAGCAGGCTTTTTTTTGTAGACAAGCTTATCGATATGGGTGCCAGAATAATCTTATGCGATCCGCACAGAGCGGCTGTAATAGGGCTGGAAAGGCAACAGGCCCTCCGCGGAATAACCATGAGTAGTCCGGATATCCGTGCCGGTGTAGCCCTGCTCATTGCGGCTTTGAGTGCTGAAGGGAAAAGTATCATTCAGAATATTGAACAGATTGACAGAGGTTATCAGTATATCGATAAAAGACTCCTCGCACTGGGGGCTGAAATCACGCGGATAGACAACTAACCATGGAGAATAGCCATCAACACAAAATAATCATTCTGGCAGCACCATCCGGTGCAGGAAAAACAACGATAAAGAGCCGAATCATGCAGGTGCTTCAGAACCACCTGGCTTTCAGTGTGTCTGCCACCACCCGATCTAAACGTTCCGGTGAACAGCATGGCATTGACTATTTGTTCATCAGTACAGCTGATTTTAAACATATTATTGATACAGATGGATTTATAGAGTGGGAAATGGTTTATGAAGGCATGTATTATGGTACTACACGTGCAGAAATGGAGCGTATCTGGGAAATGAACAAAACACCACTGCTTGATATTGATGTTTATGGTGCCATAAAAGTCAAAAATCTCTTTGGTGACAATGCCCTGTCAATATTTATTGCACCTCCTTCGATAGAAGTATTAAAAGAACGGCTAACAGCCAGAGGTACAGATACATCAGATACCATCAACAAAAGACTCAGCAAAGCAGCTGAAGAAATCAGTCAGAAAATTCATTTTGATCACATTGTGTTGAATGACAACCTGGATACTGCCACTAATGAAGTGCTTTCGCTCATATGCGCCTACCTTGATTTACCCGTAACTACTTTTCAAACTTCAAATAAAAGTCCGCACAATTGAATTGAAAAATGGGTACTCTCATCATCATCGGCATTGTGCTCTCCTTTTTCACAACCTGCTTTTTAGCAGGTGTTGAAGTTGGCTTTGTATCGTTGAACAGGATTACTGTTGAAATCAGAAAAAAACAAAAATCTGGTAGCGCCCAACATCTGTCTCTCTACCTGGATGAACCTTCCCGATTCATTGGCGCGATGATAACAGGCATGGTTATCTTCCTGACTTTTTACGGACTGCTTGTTGATCAGTTGCTTGAGCCTGTATGGTCAGCGCTGAGTGTTTATCTGAGTGATGAACTTAATCCGTTACTCGTACTGATCAGGATCGTTTTCGACCACCTGATGGCAGCGGGACTAATTCTGATAAACTATTTCTTTTTC
>CANHUF010000248.1 GCA_947463715.1 Sphingobacteriales bacterium | reverse complement strand
ATCCTCAGCGACCATCATTTCTGGGGCGGTCTCCGTGCATCCATGACCCTGGCTGGCATCTGCAGTACCTTTAAAAGGGGATTGTCCATGCATTCCAACAGCCATCTTGGTATCTCCCTTGCAGCCATGGTTCACCTGGGTGCGGCACTGCCTTCGATGGATTATGCACTGGACACACACTATCCCTGGCAGTCTGATGAAATCATCACCCAAGGCAGATTCAGATTTGAAGATGGCGCAGTCCAGGTTCCATCTGAACCGGGATTGGGGGTTGAGCTGGACAGGCAAGCACTGGAAAAACTGCATGAAAACTACCTGGCATGCGGACTGAAAAAACGTGATGATGAAATTGAAATGCAGAAAGTCATACCAGGCTGGAAGTTCCAGTCTGTTCGCTGGTAACCACTCCATCTATTAAAACCCGCTATACACTATGAAAGCCATCTTAACTTCATCCAATCTGTATAATTCTTCTCCCTCATGCTTTCACCGCATGAGGTTGCTGCTGGTCTGGGTACTGAGCTTTTTTCTCCTCCAAACCGAGGGCCAGGTTTTTTCTGCAAACCGAATTAAAATGTACTGGAAAGACAGTACAGGTGTGCCTTTCATGACTTTCGACAGGCTGAGAAAAGAACATCCCGAGGCAAAGTTTATCATCAACGGTGGTCATTTTACACATGATTACAAACCTGAAGGTTTATACATCGAAAATGGTAAAAAACTCAGTCCCGTAAAAGAAATTCTCAATCCCAAAATCAACCTGGAGATCATGCCCATGGGTGTTTTCTACCTCACAAGCCAGGGAGCATTCATCAAGCCATTGAGAGGCAAATTCACACAAAAAGATGTGGTGTACGCCACACAGTCAAGCCCCATGCTGGTTATCAACGGCCGGATTAACCCTGCGCTTCCCGGGGGGCGGCACCGGATGCACAGCGGAGTGGGAATTTTACCGGACGGGAACGTTTATTTTGCCTGTCTGGATATGGAATTACGCTTTTTTGCCAGACATTTTCTGGAAAAAGGCTGCACACAGGCCCTCTGCCTCAACGGAGATGTTTCCGATGTCTGGCAAAATGGACAATCCCTGAAAAAATACAGCCGTTTTGGGCCTATGATTGTTGTAGAATGATACAACAAAAGCCTTATTCTCCAGGGTGATACACCCTTTTGGCAGTTGCCAGAACCTTCACCTTATCCAACGTCATGGGTTTTGTTTGCTGGTTCAGGAACAAAGGCACCTGGTCATCAAAATGCGGACTCCCAGGCTTGGATGAAGCGCCATACGTATTTACAGTTTCTATGACAGGCAGTCCGTTTTTCGGAAACCGAACCATCGCCACATAGGCATCACCACCTGTTATTTTTCTTGTGAGATCTTTCTGTGCTACACCCCATTCCGGAGCCAGCAGATCAGGCAAACCGGGAGCTGGCAATGATTTTTCTCCACGCACAAGCTTCTGCATATCTCCAAGTCTGAGATCTGTGCTGCCGTAATTTTTGATCATGGTTTGCTTCACCTTTTCCAATACCTGCTCGCATTCCTTCCTTGTAAGCGTCTGCGGGTCTTTGCCTCGGTAAGCAGCACTTACAACTTCATAAACCATCAAAAATGCTCCCGCTCCTTTGCTGTCAGCATCACCCCTTTTGTCCCAACCCTGCAGGTTACGCAAGAGTGTATCAAAAGCTGGATAATCTGCCGGCTTCATGAGAAACAAAGTATCAACGCCATAGAGATAGTGCAGTTGTGCCGGTAACTGCCTGTCAAATTTGATTTTATAAAAAGTTTTGAAATCAATTTTCCCTTCAGGCATAAGCTCCTGAAAACGCATGCTTCTGTTATTCTGGTTGCTATCCCAGCTATCCTGAGGAGGAAAACTTCCTTGTTTCAGGTTGTAAGCCGGAGATGTTGCAGAAAAGGAAGAATGATTGGTATTGTAGAGGTATCCACTACCCGGATTAACATATTGTGGTAACTCTTTAATACCCCTAAAGCTTGTCCAAAGTGTGGCTGAAGTATTGCCCTGAACAGTTTTCCGCCAGTTGTACTCCGGGGATGGATTACGCACCGGCATCAGCGCATTGTTGATGTAAAAGATGGTATCGTAACGGTCAGCATACATGATGTTGAACATGGATAAACCCTGCATACTGATGGCCTCGTAAAACTGGGTAAAGTTCTTCGCCCTGTTCATTTTATACCACTGCTCCAGGGCCCTAATTTCCATATTGGCCCCTAAGCGGATGGCAAATACACCCTGATCATTTTTCATGGTGGCCCCGTATTTACTCCAGAAGAGATCCCTGCTAACCGGTATGGGAACACCCTTAATCTGCAACCTGACCTTCTTTTTTTCCAACTCCACCCATGCGCCGTCAAACAAATACTGGTCGTTATTTTTGGGATTCATCTGCAACTGAAAAACATCCACACGGTCACAGTAGTTCACAGTATGCGCCCAGCCCAGGTGTTCATTCACACCATGCAGGATACACGGACCACCCGCAAGGAGTCCGCCTAAAGCATTCCAGCCTTCCTCACTGCTCACATGGGCTTCATAGAAGGCTTCCGGGCCTTCATTGGGCTGATGGGCATTAATAGCCAGAAATGCCTCCCCTGATGTTGTTTTGGAAGGATGGATGGCAATCGCATTGGAGCCTTTTTTATCGTAATCAATAACCGGACTAACTTTATTTCCATAGATGGCAGCCAGTGCCCTGTCGCCACCATTGAAGACTGTCAGGGCCAGCACGGAAGAGGCAATATATTCCTTTAGGGTGAGTGGGAAGAGGTCTTTGTGCAATACTTCCTCCGGATGTTTGGCAGCATAATCGTTGAGACCCTGTACATACCCGGTTATAAGCCTGATAAATTCAGGCGAAAGTGTATGCCATTTTTCCTCGGTGATTTCCCGGCAGCGGAACAGTGCGAAGGCGTAGTCTCCCGCCACGCCATCCATACCATAAACCCTGCCCATCAGGGCTTTGGCAGGCAGAGCAACCCTTTGCAGGCTGTTGAAATCATCTTCTGCATGTGCCCAAGCTAATCCGTAAGACACTTCAGGATCTGTCTTGGCAAAAATATGCGGAACCCCAAAGCTGTCTCGTGCAATGGTTACAGCAGCAGGATTGATTTGTGCGGATAGAAAAGCCGGAAGTGCGAGCAGGATAATCAGAATCAGCCTCATGCGAAAAATTTCATTAAAATTAAGGGAATAAACTACCAGCGTCTTGTGATATTGAAAAACATATAATTCCCCTCCTGGCCAGGAGGGGTGGATTTCGAAAGCGAAGCGAATCGAAAGCCGGGGTGGTGGATTTATAATTGTTCCCACCACCCCGTCACCTGCCTGCGGCAGGCAAGCTCATTCGCCTGCACCTTCGGTGCAGTCTCATTCGTGCCACCCCTCCTACCAAGGGTAGGTAAACCTGCCAGGCTTGCCAGCCGTAGGCTGGAGGGGAATGAGTAAAATGCTTAACAGCACAACTCGTTAAATCCAATGTAACAATATAGTGATTTTTTGCCACTTTAACAAATCTATTCAACTGATTATTAGCCATTTACGGCCTGCTCCATCACCTGAAGACTGACCATCGCTTCTTCCAGTGAGCAGGGATTTTCAGCTTTGCCGAGGAAATAGTCAACTACACGCGTGATCATCGGTTGCTGGATATGCTGGGGATGCTGGAAGGAAAGTAAGTCTGCACCCGCATCCGTAACCACACGTACTTCATTGCCGAAGAAAGGAAACTGGATGTAGCCATTTTCTCCGATAAGTTGACAACTATCCTCACGCAGGATAGCCGGCATGCTGAAATTCCAGCTGCCCTGAAAATGAATATCCCCGGGAAGCTGAAACTGAGAGACAACAGCATCTTCTGCAGGGTATAAGCCGGCCTGATTGGCAGATAAACCTGCTGAAAGCACAGGAGTTCCAAAAATATACTGGATGATATCAAGCTGATGCGGTGCGAGGTCGTAAAAGTAGCCACCACCGGCAAATTCTGGTTGCACCCGCCAGTTGCTGGCATGCTGCGCTGCAGTAACGTGATCATCCGGTTTAAACATGGCCAGTTTGATAAGCTTAATCCTGCCAACCCGGTTGCTCCTGACCAGTGCAGCAATTTCATTGAACATGGGCAAAGCCCTGCGGTAGTGCGCAACCACAACTTTTCCACCCAACCGGTTACAGGCTTCTGCCATGCGCTCCACGGAGGCTACATTCAGCGAAACAGGTTTTTCAACATACACCATTTTACCCTTTTCAAGTGCAGCAAGTGTATACTCCTCGTGAAATTTCGGAGGCGTAGCAATATAAACGGCATTGATTTCAGGATCATTGATCAAAGCTGCAGCATCACTGTACCAAACCGGAACCTGATGCCGTTTTGCATAATCTTCAGCCAATGCGGCATCCCTGCGCATTACCGCATGCAGACGTGAACCCGGGACCTTGTTGAATGCTGGTCCGCTTTTCATTTCCGTAACATTGCCACATCCGATGATGCCCCAGGTGATTGTCTTTTCCATAGCCTAAATTTACACAATTCAGGATTCTTCAAAAGCATTCTTTACTGATTTGTAATGTGAGCATAATTGAATCCACTACCCCTGGCCAGGCCTGTCCGCCCT
>CANHUF010000247.1 GCA_947463715.1 Sphingobacteriales bacterium | reverse complement strand
ATTCTGGGGCTTTGAACTGCAAGAGGTGAATCCCGATATTGTTGTGCTTGGAAAACCCATCGGAAACGGACATCCCCTCGGAGCAGTGGTTGTTTCCCGCGCTATTGCAGAAGCTTTCAACAACGGGCTGGAGTATTTCAACACCTTCGGAGGGAATCCCGTTTCTATGGCAACGGGACTGGCAGTACTGGATGTGATTGAAGGGGAAGGCATGCAGCAGCATGCCCATGAAGTGGGTGATTATCTGATGGGAAAGTTGAGGGAATTGATGCAGCACCATGCCATCATCGGTGATGTGCGCGGACATGGCTTATTCATTGGCGTTGAGCTCGTCAGGGACAGACAGACAAAAGTGCCTGCTGTGCCTGAGATTGATGATATTGTGGAAGAGATGAAGGAGCGTGGATTCCTGCTGAGTACGGATGGACCTTTGCATAATGTGCTCAAGATAAAGCCACCCATGACATTCAATAAGGAAGATGCAGACGCACTGGTTTACCACCTCGATTTGGTACTATAGGGTATGTAACATGCTCATGAAAAACATAAACATATATTATATATGTAATTAATATTATAAATAAAATATTATGATTATTTCTTCCCAATTTTAATAATAAGATGTTTGTTTGGTCCACACCCAGCCTTGATTTTTATTCCTGCCGATGAAGAATATATTTTTCTGCTGGATACCCAAAATCAACTTGAACTAATAGCCTGCAACCTGAGTACTTCTAGATGAAGCGTAACAACGAGGTGACTGTAGATACAGACATGAGGACATTTTGTAACCCCTGAAACCAGTAGTATGAAGAAAATAATCATCAAGCAGGCACATGTAGTCAATGAGGGAAGCATAAGGGTCCTGGACGTTTTAATCAGTAATCAGCGAATTGAAAAGATAGCTACAGGTATTGATGTAGCTGGTGCAGAAGAAATCAGGGCTGAGGGACTTTACCTGCTTCCTGGTATGATTGATGACCAGGTGCATTTCAGAGAGCCTGGATTGACCCATAAGGCTGATATCAGGAGTGAGTCTGCAGCTGCTGTTGCAGGTGGCATAACATCGTTCATGGAAATGCCCAACACTATTCCCAATACGTTGACAATTGATTTACTGGAGCAAAAATATGCAATTGCTGCCCTTTCTTCTGCTGCCAACTTCTCTTTCTATATGGGTATAAGTGAGGATAATTGTGAAGAGGCCTTGCGCATAGATAACAGCAGGGTATGTGGTATTACCGATGATGGCTTGTATTTTAACAACAACCATGGTATCATGGCCAATCATCCAAAATTTCTGGAAGATTTATTCTCACGCTCTGATGCCATGATTGCTTTGCACAGTGAGGATGACGCCATCATTGAAAAGAATCTGGCGTATTATCAGTCCTTATATGGAAACGACATTCCCGTGAAATATCACGCTGCTATACGCAGCGAAGAAGCCTGTTTATCTGCTACCCAAAGGGTGCTGGATATCTGCAGAAAACATGGAAATAGGTTGCATTTTTTTCATGTATCTACTGCAGCAGAGGCAGCATTGTTTGACAATCATTGCAACGTGCGCCATAAGCGAATCACTGCTGAAGCATGTGTGCATCATTTGTGGTTTTCTGATGAGGATTACGGTAGCAGGGGAAGTTTGATTAAATGGAATCCGGCTGTAAAAAGTAATAAGGACCGGAACGGACTGATTGAAGGATTGATATCAAACAGAATTGATTTTATCGCTACAGATCATGCTCCACATACATGGAGTGAAAAGATGAAAACTTATACCGAAGCTGCATCAGGCGGGCCGCTCGTGCAACATGCTTTACCCGCCTTACTGGAATTGCATCACCGTAAGGTTTTTACACTCGAGCAGGTTGTAGAAAAAACAAGTCATCATGTGGCAGAGGCTTATTGTATGATAGACCGAGGTTATATCAGGGAAGGTTACTATGCTGATCTTGTGCTTGCAGATCTTTCTTCTTCCTGGAAAGTTGATCAGCAAAATATTTTGTACAAATGCGGATGGTCACCATTTATTGGACAGGTATTTGGAAGCAAAATACTCATGACTTTTGTGTCTGGACATAAGGCTTATGCCTTTGGAAAACATTTTCCTGAAAAGCAGGGACTTCGGCTAGAATTTGAAAAGGACAGGTTATAAAAACAGGTTACTGCGGTTATCAATAACAAAAGAGTAGCAGCTCCGCAGAAGGACATTCTCGAGGTCAAAAATGCAATTTTGGTGTATGACAAGTTGCAACATTTCAGGCCTTCCAGTATGTCTTCTTTTCTGAATGCACACGCCTTATTAATGAAAGGACTGATTGTGCACCCTGGTAAATTCAGATCAGCGGGTGCAGGTATTGTTACAGGATCAAAGCTGACACATCTAGCGCCAAAAGCAGACAGATAAGCGGACATCAGTATACTATTTCACATCAAAATAAATTACCCAAGTTTTGAGGTTGATCCGTTGATCCCCTAAGGCATGCAAGCCTGTCAGGTTCACAAACAAAAAAGCCCTCTCAGTTTTGCTGAAAGGGCTTTGTGCCCAGGACTGGATTCGAACCAGCACATCCTTGCGAACGCTGCGACCTGAACACAGTGCGTCTACCAATTTCGCCACCTGGGCAATAAATCAAATCAAACCTTTTAAAAAAGCTTTTCCTACTCCACTTTTCAGGTATTTCTCTTTTAATCTGGCACTTGGTCTTGAATCAAATGCTTCGGTATAAATGAGTGTGAAGGGTGCATAAGCCTTGGTTGACTTGTTTTCATGTTGGTTATGTTCCTTTAATCTTCTTTCGAGATTATTGGTCATTCCAACATAAATATAGTTTCTGTTGTTGCTTTTTATTGCGTAAACAGTAAATTTTAAAGAACTAATCATACCCACGCGTCTACCAATCCTGCCTGCCGGCAGGCAGGTTCGCCACCTGGGCAGTGGAGTGCAAATATACGAAAAAAGGACGAAAAAGCTTTATTTCAGGGCGAATTTCACCTGAACTGAAATATTTACATTGATTTTTTCGAAATCAATAGCCGGCAGTGCTTCCTCAGATTTAGCCATGGAAGACAAACCCCGAATTCGGATGCTTGTTAACGCGGTGGCATCAGCATCCTGGCTGTAATCGGTAATGTGTAATGGGATACCGACACCTGATTTCAGCGGAGTAGTCAGGGCTACTGCCCTTGTGTAAGCATTTTTTACTGCGGCAACCCTGCAGGCATTGCGGATGGCTGCTATCTCTGTATGCCTTACGCTTACCACCTCGGCATTTGCCATCCCCAGTTTTTCCATCTCCATGAATACTTTTGTTGCCAAAACGGCATTGTTTACGCGTAACATGTATTCCTTACTCCTGAGCACATCTTTTTGTTTCAATACATAATATTTGTAATCACTTTGCATCCCCGATGAGGTTAACTGACTCTCCGGGTTAATACCCAATCCCTTCAATGCCGTTACCAGTTTTTTTTCCTGTTCTTCCAGTTGAACCTTGTTTTTCAGGTCACCTTCGGATATCACGATTTTAATCACAATTTCGTTCGGAGTAACCAGCGTGTCTGCAAATCCGTTGACTTCGATGAAGGGTACATCCAGAAAGCTTTTGTATTGTGCAGACGCGGCATAAAGCCCGGCTACCAGAACAGCAGTTAAAATATATTTTTTCATACAGCTCATAGTTTATTAACATGAAGGTCATGCTTAATTTAACTCGTATATCTACCATTGCACATATTTTCATTACTTTAGAAAAAAATTAACCAACAATGAGCATCTCCAAAATTTCACAGACATGGCCAAAAATGATGGCATGTCTGATGCTGTTGGGATTGATTTTAGGCTCCACAACGCGCTTATCCGCGACTGAAGCTTCAGAAAAATCAATCCTGAAAAAGTCATTCGACAGAATAGTTAAAGGAAGAATCACTGATGCAGCCAATGGCAGTGGCCTGGCTGGAGCCAGTGTTACAGTTAAAGGAACTGCTGCCAGTGTGCTCACAGACGGACAGGGAAATTTTTCCGTATCAATTCCCGATGACAAGGCTGTGCTGGTAGTTTCCTTTATTGGGTATAACACACAGGAAATAGTGGCTGGTAACAGAACTACGATAGACCTTTCTTTGCAGTCTGCTACAGGCGAACTTTCCCAGATAGTTGTAGTTGGATATGGAACACAGTCTAAAAGAGATGTGACAGGTGCCGTTAAAAGTGTAAAGGCTGAGGCATTCAATAAGGGTGTAATCAATGCTCCTCAGCAGTTGCTGCAGGGTAAGGTTGCCGGTGTTAATGTGGTATCTGCCAGTGGAGAGCCAGGTGGCAGCCAGGGCATAACCATTCGTGGACCGGGTGGCGTGCGTACAGGAAGTACACCGCTTTTTGTAGTAGATGGTTTACCACTCGATAACTCTTCAACCGGTAATGGCGATCCGCTTAACTTCATCAATCCAGCTGATATTGAGTCTATGGACGTGTTGAAAGACGCATCAGCAACAGCCATATACGGTGCACGTGGTGCCAATGGTGTAATCCTGATAACTACCAAAAAAGGAAAGGCAGGTGTTTCCACCATGAATTTCAGTTCCACACTGGCAGTTTCTGAGGTTGCCAATAAGCTGCCTGTATTTTCAGCTGCTGAATT
>CANHUF010000246.1 GCA_947463715.1 Sphingobacteriales bacterium | reverse complement strand
TTTCTAACGAGTCCTTTCGACAACCAGGTCCTGCCGCTCTCTTCATGTTCTACCATGCGAACAACATACCCTAGCGCATTGAGTAACTGAATACTTCTAATACCAATATGGGCATCATTGTAATTGGTGAACTCATCACAAAAGAGATAAACTTCTCTTGCATACTGCTTCAAATCCTGCACATGCCTGTGTTTCGCATACCAGCTGCGTAAGGTCTGTTTCGACAAATGAGGCATGCTGCGTTCAACCGCAAAACCAGACATCCGTTTGATCATTCCGCCGAGCAGGGGATTATCCATCACCCAATTGTATAACCCTGGCGCAATGGATCCGAGCTTGGCTGTAGCAGTAAAATTCGCTACAAGCCTGCTTCTGAAGGGCACACCGTTGGCATCATAATAATGCTGCAAAAATTCAGCTTTGAGCTTGGCCATGTCTACGTTAGATGGACATTCACTCTTACAGGCCTTGCAACTGAGGCACAGACTCATCACCTCGTATATCTCCTTGTGATCATAGCGGTTTTGCTTGTCGCTGTTAGTCAGGAACTCACGAAGAATATTAGCCCTGGCCCTGGTGGTATCTTTTTCGTTTCTTGTTGCCATGTAACTGGGACACATAGTACCTCCGGAAAGATGACTCTTTCTGCAATCTCCACTGCCATTGCATTGCTCTGCATGCTGCAAAATGTCTTGCTGGTGAAACCTGAAAATCGTTTTGAACGCCGGCGTGAATTGTCCGGGTACATACCGCAACATGCTGTTCATGGGAGGAGTATCCACAATCTTGTTGGGATTGAAAATATGCTGCGGATCCCATACGTTCTTCACTTCTTTCAACAACCTGTAATTCTTTTCACCAACCATCTGCTGGATGAACTCTCCACGGAGTCTTCCGTCGCCATGCTCTCCACTTAGCGATCCCCTGTATTTCTTCACCAATGTGGCTACTTCTTCTGCTATCACCCGGAACAACCTGTTACCTTCTTCTGTCTTCAGATTGATGATAGGCCTCAGGTGTAATTCGCCGGAACCGGCATGGGCATAATGAACAGAATACAATCCATGCTTTTTGAGGATTTCATTGAACTCCGCGATATAGGCCGGAAGGTCTTCCACATCCACTGCTGTATCTTCAATTACAGGTACAGCCTTCTCATCTCCTGGGAGGTTGCTGAGCAATCCGAGTCCGGCCTTGCGCAGGGTCCAGATCTTCTTGGTATCCGCCCCAAACAACACCGGGAAATGATAACCCAATCCGGCAGCACGCATCTCTGCTTCCACCTGTTGCGTGATAGCCAGGATCTCTTCACGGGTCTCCTTCTGAAACTCTATAACCAAAATGGCACCGGGATCACCCTGCACAAAGAACCTGTTCTTGCTTTGCTCAATATTTCCCTTGGTGCATTCCAAAATATAATGATCCATGAGTTCGCTGGCACTGGGCCTGTATTTCAATCCAATCAGGTTGGCGCGAAGCGACTCATCAATGCTGTTGAAATGCGCGCACAATAACCCTGTTTCTTTGGGCGGAGCGGCATTGACGTGCAACTTGATTTCAGTGATGAAGGCGAGTGTGCCTTCAGATCCTGCTATGAGTGAACAGAAATTGAAATCTGGTCCGCCTGCGGTGAAGGGTGCCATCTCTACCAGCAGATCAACGGCATAACCGGTATTCCTGCGCTCCACGCTTTTCTTGGGAAACTCCCTGCGTATCTCTTCCTGATTATCGTAATTACCCAGCAGCGAGCGGATAGTTTTGTAAATATTCCCCTCCAGGTTACCAAGCTCACATTTGGTGTGAAACTCATCCAGACTGAGTGCCTGGAACATCACCTCCGACCCGTCACTGAGGAAGGCATTTACTTCCAGCAGGTGCTCGCGGGTGCTTTTGTACACCACAGAGTTGGATCCACAGGAATTGTTGCCTACCATCCCGCCAATCATGGCGCGGTTGGCAGTGGAGGTCTCCGGACCAAAAAACAATCCGTATGGTTTAAGAAAAAGGTTCAATTCATCCCGAACCACCCCTGGCTCAACCCGCACCCATCCTTCTTCCTTGTTGAGTTCGAGGATTTTTGTGAAGTGTTTCGACACATCCACCACAATGCCATGACCTACTACCTGTCCGGCCAGCGAAGTGCCGGCTGTCCTCGGAATCAAGGAAGTACCATTTTCACGGGCAAACCTGATCAGGCTTACAATATCCGCCTTCGTCTTCGGAATGGCCACCGCCAGCGGCATCTCCCGGTAAGCCGACGCATCGGTGGCATAAAGGGTGCGCATCGTCTTATCGGTGTACAATTGTCCTTCCAGACTTTTAGATAATTGTTTCAGCTTGTCTTGCATGTAATTTTTTGTGCTATGCAAAATTACCGATAAATGGCTTGTCCGCCTCGCTGATGGCTGCTTATCTGCCAATCAACCGATTTTTAAGGAATATTCACCTTTTTTTAGTATATTAAATGTTCAATCCATTACATGGAACCCAACCAACAACGCATTTCAGAACTGGAAACTCAGGTACAACAACTCAGTCAGCTCCTGGGCGCCAAATTCAATGAGCTCAACAGCATCCGCCAGGAACTGGAAAAACTGAAAACAGGAACTTCTTCCATCACTCCTGCTCAGCCCCAGGAAACCCTGACTTTAATAACTGCATCACCTGCTCCAACCAGCAGTCCAGCTTCTCCAGGAGCGTTTCCCAATAAACCTTCCCAGTTCAGTCGCGACTATGCGCAATACCAGAAAGAACGGCAGGCAAAACTGGAGAACCTGATTGGTACCAACCTCTTCAACAAAATAGGCATACTGATACTGATGGTGGGTGTTTTTATCGGTGCCAAATATGCCATCGACAAAGATCTCATCTCACCGCTGGTGCGCATTATCAGTGGCTATGGTTTTGCGATGGCATTGGGCTTAGTGGGCTGGCGACTGAAAACAAAATACGAAGAGTACAGTGCAGTCATGACGGGCGGAGCGATAGGTACGGCCTATTTCATCACTTATATTGCTTATAGTCTGTACGGACTGATTCCGCAACTGCCGGCGTTTGGTATCATGCTGGTGACAACGGCAGCAGCTGTTTTCACTTCGCTGCAGTACAACAGGCAGGTGATTGCTTTACTCGGACAGGTTGCAGCATACGCCATCCCATTTCTGCTCAGCAAAGGGAGCGGACAAGCAGCGGTTCTGATGGGATATATTTCAGTAGTTAACGCAGGATTGCTCCTGCTGGCTGTTTTCAAAGACTGGAAACCGGTATACCGCATGGGATTTGCTTTTAGCTGGATTATCCACATCGCTGCACTTACAAATTCAACGCTAACAGAAGACAACTGGATCGCATTGATGCTCTTGCTGACACTGAATTTCCTGCTCTTCATGGGCACTTTTCTGGCCTATAAAATCCGCCACCAGCAACCCTATATCCTTTCGGAAATCACCATCCTGCTGTTGAACTCCATCCTATTCTTTGCCGCAGGTTACCTGCTCCTATGGGATGTCTTCCTGAGTGATGGTCGCTTTGATGCCAACCGGCATCACCTAACCCTTTTTGCCCTGAGTGCCGGGTTCATCCATTTCCTGATTGGCGCGCAAATTAAACGGATGAAACTGAGCGATGAAAGTGTTCACCAGTTTCTGTTTGGTCTCGCCATCGCTTTATTCACCATCATGGTACCCATTGCCTGGAAAGGAAACCTGATTACCATTTTCTGGGTGGCAGAAGCAGCAGCGCTGGGCACCGTTTACCGCAAAACGGGAAGCATACCTTACAGGAAACTGGCTGCAGCACTGCTTTTCCTGACACTGCTGAGCCTTGCAATCGACTGGCAGGGTCATTACCTCACAGGTGAAAAAATAATAACCTCTTACATTCCCTTTGCCAACATGGCTTTCCTCAGCTCCCTGATGGTGGCTTCGGGATTGCTATGGCTCTATGTCCAACTCAAACCTGATCAATCCCTGCCTGTCTATGCACAACGTAATGAACTCCAGACAATAAGCGGACTGGCTTTCTTTATCGTCCTTTACCTGTCTGTGCACCTGGAGATAAGACATGCCTGGCCGGCCATGACTTCATCCCAGCCCTGGACACTTGAACAGGGATTTCTCGACATCAAACTCATTTCTTTTGCAGCCGTTTATACTGCCTCCTGGCAATACCTGAACAGGAGTAAACTAAAAAATGAGCAGCTGCATTTTCTCCTGCAGATTTTTGCGGGGTGCCTTATAGTTGCATTCCTGACTACAGGGTTTACAAGGCTGGGGGAAATCCGAGAAGCTTACCTTGCAGGAGGAGCCGGACCAGCATGGCTGAAGCTGGGTATCCGGTATCTCTTAATGGCAGTGATTGCTTTACCCGTTTGGGGATTGAAAAAAGACATGGAACTTTTCCCCGGCAAACCAGTCGGGAACAGGCTCCTGTCTATAGGATTCAACGCACTCTTCCTGGGTTTGATCTGCAACGAATTCATCCACTGGATGGATGTGCTGGGCTATGCCAATCAGTATAAACTCGGACTCAGCATCATTGCAGGTCTATATGCCCTGGTGCTCATTGTGATAGGTTTGTTGAAAAACAGGAAGCATGACCGCATCAGCGGAATGAGTTTGATGGGAATTACATTGGTCAAGATTCT
>CANHUF010000245.1 GCA_947463715.1 Sphingobacteriales bacterium | reverse complement strand
GTGCCCTGAAGTGCTTTGACAAAGCTGGTGAGGTTTTTCATTTGCACGGGACTATACATGGATTGCCATGACTGCATGCCTTTCTCGGGATATCCGTTTTTGATGGTTTTGTAGATGTCGTTTAAACCGCCACCATGAATCCAGTTGATATCTGTCAGGTTTGGTCCAATGCCACCTCCGCCATCTGCAGCGTGACAGGCCACACAGGATTGGATGTAAAGTGCTTTGCCTGCAGCAATTCCTGTTGCATCAGACAGGGTGATGTTGCTTTCATCCACGAGGTCTTTGGTTTTGGCCATGTAGGCTTCTTCCAGTTTTTTTCCTTCAGCCATCTCTGCTGCATATTCCTGCTCTGGATTCTTTCCTGTACCGGAAACATGGAAGCTGAACATGTAAATGAATCCGATTACGATGGTGATGTAAAAGCCGTATTTCCACCAGGGAGGAAGGGCATTGTCCAGTTCTTTGATGCCATCATAATCATGATCGAGGAGCACATCGGCTTCCTTTTCAATAGGCACTGCACGCGTCATCCATTTTTTATCCAGCTGATTCCACCATTGTTTTAATCCGGATGGTTGTCCGGCTTTTTCCAAGGCTGCATCAGCTTCTCCCGAAAGTTCCCGGAATGATCTGCGGATCATAAAAGAGAGATATAGTATAACCAACAGTTCTATACCTATTACTGCGCTGAGGGCAAAAAAATCGAGCGCAGCCATGCCGCCATAATTGGTGTCTTTACCCAGGCCAGTTACAATATAGTTGTCCTGTGCACTAGCAACAGAGGAGAGTGCGGAAGTGAAGAGGATGATCATCATACTTTTCAGAGCCATCTCTGATTTTCTTTTCTTCAGTATGGATCTGGAAAGTGTAATCAGTACCTGTGCAAGCAGCCAGATAACGGCCACGAGCACAATGCCTACAATGATGAGAGCGTATTCCAGATAGGATGTATTGTTGGCTGTCATGGTTTTGGTTTTGAGTGGTTATTGTTCGAGTGGCAGTTTTTTCATTTCGTCGATACCGGCCTTTTTCATGCGAAAAACGTAGATGAGCATCAGGATGAAAAAGGTGATGAAAATAAACTGGGCCACTACCGGATAGATGGCGATACCATCTATCTTTTCAGCGTATTGTTTGATGAATTTGAACATGGTTATTTTTTAGCAGTTTTGAATTTCTCAATATCTGTTCCGAGTCTTTGCATGTAGGCAATCAAAGCGATTATTTCCTTGTTTGGCGGCGTTTGTATGCCGTCTTTTTTCAGGTCGTCTGCAATGGATTGTGCCTGCTGCAAGAGGTCTGTATTTGCCTGCTTATCATAATCCTTTTCATAAGGTACCCCAAGGGTTTGCATGGCCCTGATTTTGACTGCTGTAGTGCTCGTATCAAGTTCCTTATCCAGCATGAAACTATAGGCAGGCATGATAGATCCTGTAGAGATGGCCTGCGGGTCGTCCAGGTGGTTGTAGTGCCAGCTGTTGGATTTTTTATTGTTTCCTACGCCTTCACGGGCAAGATCCGGGCCACTTCTTTTCGAACCCCATTGAAACGGATGATCATACACAAATTCACCCGCTTTTGAATAGTCGCCATAGCGTGCCGTTTCTGAACGGAACGGTCTGATCATCTGCGAGTGGCAGGTGTAACAGCCTTCCCGCACATAGATATCACGCCCCTGCAGCTCCAGTGGGGTATAGGGTTTTACACTGGCAATGGTGGGAACATTTGATTTTACGAGGAAGGTTGGAATCATTTCAATGACGCCCCCGATGAGGATGACAATGAGGGTAAGTACGAGGAATGGGACAGGTTTGCGTTCTATGGGTCTGTGCCAGTGTTCGCTTCCGTGCGACTGATAACTTCCCTCCAGCGCTGGAGCTTCAGCTTCATCATCTACCACGCCTGCTGCTTTCTTAACTGTCATCCAGAGGTTATACATCATCACCAGGGCACCAGAGAAATAAAGCAGTCCACCGAAAGCACGCAGGGCATAAAAGGGTTTCAGCTGGGTAACTGTTTCCAGGAATGGGTATTTCAGGTTACCGGCTTCAGTGAATTCCTTCCACATCAGGCTTTGTTTGAAGCCCGCCCAGTACATGGGAACAGCATAGAAGAGGATACCCAGGGTGGCAATCCAGAAATGGGTATTGGCAAGCTTTTTAGAGTGCAGATCTGTTTTGTAAATCCTTGGAACAAGCCAGTAAAGGATACCGAAGGTGAGCATGCCATTCCAGCCCAATCCACCCACGTGCACATGCGCGATGATCCAGTCTGTGAAGTGGGCGATGGCGTTGACATTTTTCAGGGAGAGCATCGGACCTTCAAACGTTGACATACCGTATGCTGTTACGGCAACCACCATGAATTTCAGGATGACATCCTCCCGAACCTTATCCCATGCGCCTCTGAGGGTCAGCAGTCCATTGATCATACCACCCCAACTGGGAAAAATCAGCATGAAGCTGAAGACAACACCCAGCGATTGTGCCCAGTTGGGGAGAGCCGTGTAAAGGAGGTGATGCGGGCCTGCCCAGATATACAAAAAAATCAGTGCCCAGAAATGGATGATAGACAAACGGTACGAATAAACGGGCCTGTTGGCTGCCTTGGGCATGAAGTAATACATCAGTCCGAGGTAGGGTGTAGTAAGGAAGAAAGCAACGGCATTGTGTCCGTACCACCATTGCACAAGGGCGTCTTGTACACCGGCGTACCAGGAATAGCTTTTCAGAAAGGATATGGGTAATTCGATTGAGTTGACGATATGGAGTACAGCGATGGTGACGAAAGTGGCGATGTAGAACCAAACGGCAACATAGAGGTGTCTTTCGCGTCTTTTCAGGATGGTCATGAACATGTTCAGTCCGAATACCACCCAGATAATTGTTATGGCGATATCGATGGGCCATTCTAGTTCGGCGTATTCCTTGCCGGTAGTCATGCCTAGTGGAATCGTGATGGCGGCTGCCACAATGATGAGCTGCCATCCCCAGAAATGAATTTTACTGAGGACGTCACTTGCCATGCGGGTTTTGAGCAACCTTTGGAGCGAGTAATAATAGCCCAGGAAGATGCCGTTGCCTACAAAGGCGAAGATGACGGCATTGGTGTGCAGGGGCCTGAGCCTGCCGAAACTGAGTCCGATCGTTTCTTTGCCTGCTGGAATGCCGCTCAGGTTCCATTCCGGGAAAACCATAAGCAGGGCTACCCAGAGGCCTACGAGCATGCCTACGATGCTCCAGATAACGGTGGCATAGGCAAAATTTCTGACGATCCGGTTGTCGTAAGAGAACTTTTCAATGTGCATGTTAAGGGTTTTGGTTGTTGGGATTTGAACTGGATTTTTCGTTGTCGAACAGCATCCTGATAGCAGGAGAGGTATCGTCTTCAAATTGTCCTTTTGAAACGGACCAGATGAATGCCAGGAGAAAACCGGTGGCTACGAGAAGACTTGCTGCAATCAGAATGATGATAACGCCCACGAATTTGTTTTGGACAAAAGTAGCGGTGCGTGTCAGCGGGTTGGGTGACCGTTTTCAGCAAAAGACATGATTTTGGTCATGTGCACGCTGAGGTAGCTGAGGAGGATGATGCTGATGGTGCTCGCGGGCATCAGGATAGCTGCTATCATGGGTGAAAGGAGTGCCTGGGTGGAGAAGTACATGCCAATGATGTTATATGCGATGGAGAGGGTGAAGCCTGCCCCCACCAGCTTTTTGGAAGCCCTTGCAAGCTGCAGCAATTGATGCAGTCTGGGAAGTTCATGACCGGCAAGGATGCCATCACAGGCTGGTGTGAAGTAATTGGTATGCTGGGTGACGGCTATGCCTGCATCACTTTGCTGAAGGGCACCTGCATCATTCAGTCCATCTCCCACCATAATCACTTTTCTGCCTTTTTCCTGCAGCCCTCTGATATACTCCAGCTTTTCTTCCGGTTGTTTGTTGAATGCCATCTGCACTTTTTCGCCCAGCATTTCTTTCAGCAGCTGTTCTTCCCGGTTGTTGTCGCCACTCAGGATGTGTAAAGCAAATCCTTTATCCTGCAGTTGTTTAAGCATGGGGAAGATCCCATCCCGGTAATCCTGCCTGATCACACATTTACCCTTATAGGTGCCATTGATGCTGATATGAACTGCCATGCTGTTATCTCCGGATTCTATGATGGTTGGACAGGCATTGGTCACAAATCCGGCTTTCCCCAGCCTGACAGGTATGCCATCAACCAGTGCTTCAATGCCTTGTCCGCTTATTTCCCTGAAATCAGTAACCAGTAATTCATTCCGGTGATCCGGCCATTCTTTCCATTCGGCCAGTGTTCTGCTGAGCGGGTGGTTGGAGTGTGCTGCCAGTGCTTTGACCATCGCGGTTTCAGGGTACGAAAGCACTTTTCCTACATAGCTTACCTGGTTACGTTCACCGGTGGTGAGTGTGCCGGTTTTATCGAAAACGAGGGTGTCTGCTTCAGACATGCGTTCCATGACCGTTGCATTTTTCAGGAACAAGCCGTTGCTGCTGAAAACCCTGATCATGTTGCCGAAGGTAAAGGTGGCGGAGAGCAGGAGTGAGCAAGGACAAGCTACGATGAGCACCGAAGTGACTGCCCTCCAGGTATTGTCTGGATTGTTGAACTGCCAGTAGAGTCCGGCTGC
>CANHUF010000244.1 GCA_947463715.1 Sphingobacteriales bacterium | reverse complement strand
CTATGACACAACAGCCATCGCACTACATCAGTGGGGGGGCATCATAACCGCAATACTTTCTTTAATTGCATTATTTATCAAGAAATTCCAGCGACAATTAATCTGGATCACAGCCATATCATTGACCATTACCGGACACTGGGGAGGTGAATTAACGCATGGATCAGGATACCTGAATAAAATTTGGGGAACAGTTAAACCGGTTGAAATACAACAGGAAACTGAAATGCAAAGGCCGGCAGACTCCGCTGTTAATCTTGCGGAAACGGCAAATGAAACTGAAAAATTTTCACCCTATCAGACTACTATAGCACCTATCCTGAAGACAAACTGTTATTCGTGTCATTCTTCACAGAAAAAAAAAGGGGGATTACGACTTGATAACGAACAATGGATAAAGGCCGGAGGTAAAAACGGCTTAATCCTGGTCCATGGCAACCCAGGAAAGAGCGTACTCTATACACACCTCAGGTTACCACTTGAAGATGAAAAACACATGCCTCCAAAGGGCAAAAAACAATTGAACCCAGGAGACATCAATGCTATTTTTCAATGGATTCAGATGGGCGCTCCATTTGGAGAAATTACCCGCAACCTAGAAGAAAATATCGATCAACAACCAGCATTAGCAATAGTTTCAGTGCCTGAAACAGAGCAGGAAAAAAACAGCCACCCGGTTCCATTAAAATATTTACCACTTCCTCAGGCCGATTCAGGGCTGATTCAATCACTGATCAGCCTGGAAGCCGTTGTTCGTCCCGATGCTAACCGACCAAATGGCGTGTACATCAATTTGGTTAACATCAAAAAAATCACACCCGAAATCATCCAAAGCTTATCTGGATTAAAAGAACAGGTTGTAGCCTTGAAGCTGAATGAAATCAGGCTTGAATCAAACGAAATACAGTTTTTGTCGGAACTCAGACATTTAACGACCCTGCAGCTTTCCGGAACCAGTTTAACAGATGCCGGATTGATGCAGTTAAAAGATCTTCCTGACTTGCAGCAACTGAATCTTTATGGCACACAGGTTACAGACAAATCACTTGAGGTAATCGGCCGATTAAAAAATATCAGGACAGTAAACCTGTGGAATACGCGCATGAGCGATGCGGCAATAAGACAATTCAGCAAACAACATCCGGAGATTATACTAGAATTTGGGGAGCTTACATTACATAAAAATGATTCACTGCAAAAGCAATAGCATGAACCTGTTTAAAACCATATCAGCTTTTATCATGATAATCATGCTCAGTGCTGCAATCCTTTCTGCACCGCCTTCATTGCCCCCTGATGTAGCAGAAGCGCTGTCTAAAATCAATTTTGAGCCTGACTACAACCAGCATATAAAACCCATCCTGTCAGACAAATGCTTTGCCTGCCATGGTCCAGATAAAGCCAAACAAAAAGCAGGACTCCGCCTTGATGAATCAACAGCAGCATATGCTCCCTTACCGGAAAGTCCGGGCAAAACAGCTATTAAACCCGGTAATATCTGGAAGAGTGAACTTGTTTACCGCATCATCTCGAAAGATCCGGAATATATCATGCCCACACCCGCTTCCCACCTGAGTTTGAACGCTGTGGAAAAAGCATTGTTGGTGAAATGGATTGAGTTGGGTGCAGTTTATCAGCCACATTGGGCTTTCGTTAAACCTATTAAAAAGCATGTTCCCGTCTTACAAAACACAGCTTATTCAGACAACCCCATTGACCTGTTTGTGATTGCCCGGTTACAATCTAAAAACCTCAAACCTTCACCCCGTGCATCAAAAGAATTACTACTCAGAAGACTGAGCTTTGACATAACCGGATTACCTCCTTCACCTGAAGAGCTGGATCGCTTTCTCCAAGACAATACACCTGATGCCTATGAAAAGCAGGTTGAGCGCCTCTTACAGTCTGTTCACTACGGAGAGCGTATGGCAGCAGACTGGTTAGACCTGGCAAGGTTTGCAGACACTTATGGGTATTCTGTTGACAGGTACAGGGATATGTCGCCCTACCGCGACTGGGTGATCAATGCATACAACAGCAATAAATCCTATGACCGGTTCATCCATGAGCAACTGGCCGGCGATTTGATGCCAAACCCAACAAAAGACATGCTTGTTGCTACAGCTTTCAACAGGCTTCACCAGCTGAATATGGAAGGCGGTATTGTTGAGGAAGAATTTCAGACAGAATATGTGTTGGACAGGACCAATACATTCGGGGAAGCATTTATGGCCATGTCGGTTAGCTGCTCCCGCTGTCATGACCATAAGTATGACCCGATTTCTCAAAAGAGTTATTATCAGATGTCGGCGTTCTTTAACAACGTGTTGGAGGCAGGTCAAATTTCCTGGAACAACGATATGCCAACACCAACCATGCTTTTGCCTAATCAGGAACAGGAAAAAAGAATGGATTCACTGAAGAGACAGATAGCCCTCCAGGAACAATTACTTGAAGAGGAACAAAAAACTGCAGCCACGCGGGCAACAGCATGGCTGAAAAACACATCAGACGCAGCATTATTTGGAGGTAACAGGCCACGGAAAGGACTGATAGGCTTTTATAAACTCAACAATACACTTCAAAATGAGCTCGATACCAGCATGCGGGGCGAGATGAAACATGATGCCGGGGCCACAGGCGACAAACCACTATTTGTCAAAGACAGAAGCGAACAGGTGCTCCAGCTCGATGGTGATGTTTACCTCGATTTGAGTCCTGCTGGTATTTTCAATGCAGCCCAGCCTTTCACGGTGGGCATGTGGCTCTGGATTCCACAAACACTTCAGGATGGCGTCATCTTTCACAAGAGTGATGGGGAAAGACTCTATAACTTTAAGGGATTTAATGTTTCGCTGAAAAATAAGCGGCTGGAAATTACCATGGCACATGCCGCGCCGTCCAATGCTATCATCAAAAGAGCACTCAAAGATGTTCCAAGAAACCAGTGGTTGCATGTAAGCCTCGCTTATGACGGAATGGGAAAAGCAGGTGGTTTTCAGCTGTTTCAGGATGGTGAAGAAGTGCCGATGGAAACCATCATTGACAAACTTTACAAAGACATCATCTTTTACAGGAAAGAAGAACCCGGATTGCAAATTGGCGGATGGTGGCGGGGCACCGGTTTTACAGGTGGCAAGGTGGATGATATTGTCATCTATAACAGAAAACTCGAGCCTTTTGAGATGGCGCTGCTGTCTGGTACAAAAATGAATGGCACACAGTCATTTTCATCAACCAATGCCAATAGCATTGCTGCATCTGACTTTAAAAATGCATATTATGTGAATCAGGAAGATAGCCTTGTTGCAAGCACCAGGCGAAAACTGCTTCAAACCAAAGCCGAATGGTATGCTGCTGTTAAAGATGTGAAACAGGTTATGGTCATGGAAGAAACACCAGGAATAAAACAAACCCACCTGTTACAACGCGGACAATACGACCTCAAAGGTGAAAAAGTTTATCCGGGAACACCATCATCCATTTTACCGTACCCCACATCATTTCCCAAAAACAGGTTGGGACTGGCGCGCTGGCTTACAGATCCAGGCCACCCCCTTACAGCAAGAGTTGCCATAAACAGGCTGTGGCAACAGTTTTTTGGAACCGGACTGGTTAAAACAAGCGAAGATTTTGGCAACCAGGGTGAGATGCCCAGTCACCCTGAATTATTAGACTGGCTTGCAGTTCATTTCATGGAATCGGGATGGGATATCAAAAAAATGATACAACTTATTGTAACCTCTAAAACCTATCAGCAGGATGCCTTTGCCAGTCAGGCCTTGCGTGAGCAGGATCCGGAAAACAGGCTGCTTGCAAGGGGACCATCCAAACGCCTTACTGCAGAAATGCTACGAGACCAGGCACTGGCAGCAAGCGGACTCATAAACAGAAAAACCGGAGGAGAAAGTGTTAAGCCCTACCAGCCTGCCGGCCTTTGGGAAATAAACAGCATGCAGTACCGTGCAGACAGTTCCGAAGCCATGTACAGGAGAAGTGTTTATGTGGTGGTAAAGAGATCAGTCCCATTCCCTACCCTTGCAGCATTTGATGCTTCAGAAAGAAGCTCATGCCTTTCCAGAAGACAACAAACAAACACACCCATACAGGCACTTGTAACACTCAATGATCCGGCATATGTGGAAGCTGCCAGAGCACTTGGGGCACAGTCCGCCTCATTAAAAGACACTACATTGATGATACAGTCGATGTTCCGAAAACTAACAGCACGATATCCTACGGAGCGGGAGTTGTTAATCCTCAAAAACCTGCACAACAGTGAATCACAGAAATTCAACAACAACCCTGAAAAAATGAAAGGCTGGAATAAAACAGGAATTTTCAAAACGGGTAATGAAAATGCTGCAATGCTTGCAGCAAATACAGTTGTGGCAAGCACAATAATGAATTCAGACGCCTCAATAACCAAACGATAACCATGGGAGCACATCAACCTGAAAAAAGAATTTTACATGGGGATTTTACGCATTTGTACCATGCAATGGACAGGAGAAACTTCCTCAATAAGACTGCCATGGGCATGGGGGCGATGGCTTTACAGCAATTACTCTGCCCCATGCATACGCAGGCTCAATCCCTGGAAGAAACAATCCTGAATGCGCTACCTGCCATTGCCCCAAAGGCCAAAAAGGTATTGTACCTCTTCATGGCAGGTGG
>CANHUF010000243.1 GCA_947463715.1 Sphingobacteriales bacterium | reverse complement strand
CGGGTTGATTACCAGTGGTCTGATGGTATCTGTCTTGTTCAGAAATGCAGGCGGGCTCCAGTTTACAAGGATATTCTGTCCGGATGCCGAAGCCTGAATGTATTGTTTTTCATCGTCTTTGATACGGAGGTCCGGACCGGCATCAGCCACAGGCATGGGCCATATTGTAATCAGGCGTGTTGCAGAGTCGGCACAGGCACTCGTAGATGAAACATACAGGCAGGTGATGGGGAAGGTACCTACACCGGATAAGATAGGTTTGAAAAGACCATCCGGACTTACTCCTTTTCCGCTGAAAGTGAAGATGCCGGGTACAGCGGGGTTGGCACTTGCTTCAATGATCTGTCTGGGCGTATCGAGCAGACAAAGGGAAGGAAGGGTGTCGAAAAGGATGTCCGGACTGGCATGGATGATGATGGAAGAGTCGGTCAGCTTGCTGCAGGATAGATCAGTGCCTGAAAAGGCACGCAACGCGATAGTCTGTTGTGTTTGCAGGGGCGAGAGGAAGTCTGCATACCGGAAACCATAGCGTTTACCTATAGCCGGATTTTCATCTATGATGCTGTCGGTTGCATTCCATTTGATGATCAGCTTTGCTACATTGTCAAAGTCTATCGTTGACTGGTTCTCTATGAAGATTGAGTCATTACTGCACAGCGCTTCAGCTTTTGCGGCCATGTTGAAGCGAGGGATGGGGTTGGCTCCATATACTTTGAAAGGCTGTAATATGGAATCTGTACAGCCTCTTGCACTAACCACCAGTTTAACTGTATAGCTGCCAATCTGATTGAATTGCACAATAGGGTTTTGTGCTGTGAGTGTGGCTGCACCTACAGTAGGCGCCGGGTTAACGGGGATTATACCTGCATTGAAATCCCAGCGGTAGGTGAAATTGCTGAAACCATCAGGACTCTTTGTAGTATCCCTGAAAAGTGATTCTTTGTCGTTCTGACACACTTCAGGATTGATGAATCCCGGTACGGGTAAGGGATTTACGGTAAAATTGCTTAGCCGGAAAGTATCACTCACGCAGCCGGTAGATGATGACACCAAAAGGGTGGGTAATTTTAAACCATACAAGGTATAACGCGCAGCTTGTGAATTGTTGTTGTTCACCACCCGCTGCCCTGCACCATCGTCAAGGTTCCATTTCCATTGGGTGATGGTTCCCGAAGTGATGGTGGAAATATCATTGAACCGCAAAGAGTCATTGACACAGCGGATTGTTGGCGGTGTAAGTCTGGCCACTGGCCGGGTGGAAAGTTTTACTGTTTGTACTGAATCGTCTGAAGCGCAACCCCGGGCGGAGAATACCTTCAGCCGGATATCCGTTCCACCAGTTTGGATGAGTTTGACTGGTTTAGTAGTGCCTGAAGTGGTATCCAGGGTTTTGCCGTTGCCGAAATCCCATACCCAACGGGTTCCGTTGGCAGCCGGACTAACGAAAGTCACGGAATCCTCCACACAACCATTGGAATTCCATGCAAAGGCTGGGATAGGTTTATCCACTTTAAAAGCGATGGTTTTGTTTCCGGAGGAGTTGCAACCGGAGCTGGTGGTCGTGATCGTATATCGACCGGTATCGCTTATTTGGACATTATTGAGTCGGATGACGGGGTCTGTACTCGAAAAACCATTGGGGCCAGTCCAAAGGAAGGTAAGGTCTTTCTCTGTGTTGACAGCCTCCAGGCTAAAGTTCGATCGGTAGCAGACAACCAATTCATCACCCAGTGGCTGAGATGGGTTCAAGGGGTCTCTGATCAATACCGTATTGGTGCTGAAATCAGAGAAGTAACCATAACGTGCAGTGGAAAGGGGTCCACCTTGGATGACACCAACATGGAATTTGCCGCTGCCGTTTTTGACCGTTGCAGCAGTGCCTGAAGCAATGATTGATGAGGGTACTGTTATCTTGGTATACATCCACTTACCCTGGCTGCCAGCTACCGGTTGGAACTGGGCGGCAGCAATCAGCGTATTACTCCCGTTGAGGGTGAAATCTGCTATGATATCTGCAGGCGAAAGGATATTGATGTAGAACTGTTCATTTGCTGCTGTATTGGTTTGTGTGGCCCTGACAAATGACACATCGGTAGAGCCTGTGCACTTGAGCGAAGGTATTACGGCACCGCTCAGTTCGCAGCCGAAACCGGTAACATGAAAGATATGAACAGGTTTACTGGCCTTGATATAAAGGGTTTCTATCGATAAGGTTCCCGCATAATGTTCTCCGGCATTCAGTGTGGCAGAATTGCCATCGCTGGTTGTTACAGTGGTCCCATTTTCTGTAGCAAACACAAAGTAATGGTCGGCCCGCTCATTACCTGGCAATGGCGGCTGCAGCGGATTGCCTGCCGGGTTGTAGAGATAACCTTTCAACAAGATAAACTCCGTACCTGCAAGCCGGTCTGGTATCAGTTGATCACCAGCTGTATCACCACAACTGAGTCCGGGTAACTCAAGCGAATCATCTTTGATAGTTACGGCAATGGGCTTGGTGGATGTGATGATGGTGCCCCCGGGTTTGTTAACACCATTTTCAGTGAGTCCGCGACAGACATAGGTTTGTCCGCGTTGCAGCGTAACCCGCTGCGGTGTGCCAAATCCAATGCCCAAAAGTGATTTATCCGGGGTGATGACTACTTCCGTGTTGTTCTCTGTAGCCACGATGATGATATCATTGTGGTAAAAAACTGGTGTACCCTGGCTGTTTCTTCTGTTGCTCCAGTTGTTCAGTTTCATGTTGAAAGGAACTGTGAATTTTGTTCCCAGTGCATTCGCGCCTTTGAGGGCAAACATATCACCATTGGCAGTATTGGCAATATCATAGTAGCAGGATACCTTGGTGTTTGAGGTTATGAGCAAACCCTTGTTCATGACGGCATTCACAAAATCGTTTTCAAGTTGAGCCAGAAAAGGAGAAAGGTTGTAAGATTGGACGGCATTTGCAGCCATGTTTACCGTGATGGGCTGAAAGCCCGGATTTGCAGGGAGAGAGATGATTACCGATGCCGGAGCACTGCCACTGGTGATCCGCAAGAAGATATTGCCATCAGCATGAGCCCTTTCAAGGTCCGGAGCTGCAAACCAAAAGCTCGTATCGGCCTGTGCCTGGGTTGCAACAGCAAACAACATGCAGGCAACTAAGCAGTGTAATTGGCGGAGAAATGTTTTCAACATCATGGCAAACAGCACAAAAGCTGGGTAGCAAATTATGTAAATATGTTACAGTATCCTTTGTTTTTTTTATATTCGAGTGATAAAGCACTCCACATGAAAAAAATAGTCACTTTACTTGCGTTATTTGCCGGAACAATCAGTTTTGCCCAGGATCATGATGACCATGCCGCTCCTAAGGAGCCTGCCATCATAGGCAGGTGGGATTTAACCGTTGACCAGGGAGATAAACTGGTGCCGTCTTGGCTTGAAGTGAAGCTTTCCGGCATTAAAACGCTTGTTGGTTATTTTGTGGCTGAGGGTGGAAGTGCCAGACCAATTTCAATCGTTAACCTAGATAACGGCAAGGTGAATTTTATCATTCCTCCACAGTGGGACAGGACCAATATTGACATGATCTTCAACGGCGAACTGAAGGGCGATAAGCTTGTTGGCACCATCAGGAACAGCAGGGGAGAAACCCAGCCTTTCACCGGAGAACGTGCGCCACTGCTCAAACGCAGTGCTCCTCCAGTTTGGGGAACGCCTGTCAAACTTTTCAATGGCAAAGACCTGAGCGGCTGGCATGCCCAAAAACCAGATAACCAGTGGGTAGCTGAGAATGGTGTGATGAAGAGTCCCCGTTCAGGATCCAATATCGTCACGGATCAGAAATTCAACGACTTCAAATTACATATCGAGGTGCGATATCCCTCCGGTAGCAACAGTGGTGTATACCTCCGTGGCCGATATGAAGTACAGGTAGAAGACAACTATGGCAAAGAACCTTCATCAACGCTGTTTGGCGGTGTATATGGTTTCTTAACCCCTAATGAAATGGCAGCTAATAAAGCAGGTGAATGGAATGTGTATGACATCACACTGATTGGCAGGAGGGTTACTGTTGTGGCTAATGGTAAGACCATCATCAGCGACCAGATCATACCCGGTATCACCGGTGGTGCGCTCGACAGCAAGGAAGGAGAACCAGGGCCTATCTTCCTGCAGGGAGACCACGGGCCGGTTGAATACAGAAATATTGTAATTACCCCGGCCAAATGACCGATTAGTCTTTCGGGATTATCCATTGCAGATTTATTGTATTGAGATTGGTTTAGTGGGATTGGCAGGCAGATTTTTCAGGATAATAATTCTGTTTTGATGAGTCTTTTGAAAAGTATTACCTTTCAAGTCTCCACAAAATGAAATTACACTTGAAAAAAATCATCCTGCCTGCATTCCTGATGCTGCAATGCCTGTTGCAGGCTCAGGTTGAGAGACCCAACATCATTGTCATTTTTTCTGACGACCATACTGAACAGGCTATCAGTGCCTATGGCAGTAAGCTGATGCAGACTCCCAACATTGACAGAATTGCCAAAGAGGGGGCACTCATGCGGAATGTTTTTGTGACCAATTCCATCTGTGCTCCCAGCAGGGCCGTTTTACTCACTGGTAAATACAGCCATGTCAACGGCTTAAGGGATAATGGTCCCAGGCGTTTCTTTGACCCCAGTCAGCAACAACTGCAAAAAGTTCT
>CANHUF010000242.1 GCA_947463715.1 Sphingobacteriales bacterium | reverse complement strand
TGGAAAGAAATGCACAAAAGCGAAAAGGTGCGAGTTCCAAGCCCAATAAACCCGCACAACAGGGAAGGGATAAAACTGCTGAAAGTAGTACCCATCAGGTGCAAAAATCAGGATCACGACCGCCGGTAAGGGAAAAAAATCAGGATGCCAAGCAAGCACAGGGCAAACCAGGTGGTGAAAATCGTGACAAGTCACGGGAAAACAGGCCACAGGGTAATAAAGGTCAGGGACAGCCTCCAAGAGAAAAACAAAGGCCAAATCGCCCGGCTGAAAATGAGCCCAGACAAAGGCCTACCATTGAATCAAAAAGGGAGAACCCCTAATTGGATTTCAATTCCGGCCAGATTTAATTCTGTCTCATCTGTATCAATTCAACGGTAAAGGAGATAACATAATATCCAGACAGCAGGAGCTGCTAGGATGATGGAATCAAACCTGTCTAAAAATCCGCCATGACCTGGCATAAAGGAACCACTGTCTTTTACACCAGCCATCCTTTTCAACTTACTTTCCAACAGATCCCCAAAAGTACCTGCAATTGCAGCGACTGAGGTAACTAACATCCATTCGAATCCCTTGGCACCGTAAACCCATCCAAACGTCGAAATCAAAGCAATACTTAGCACGATTCCTCCCAATGTACCTTCCCAGGTTTTCTTGGGAGACCACTTGCTAAGTGGCGTTTTTCCAATAAATGACCCTACAATGTAGGCCATGGTATCATTAATCCAAATAGAAGCTACAAGCACTAGAGAAACCAGCTTACCATCAAAAGCAGAAAGGCTGTTAAAGATTCCAGACTTCCCGGGCTCAAAACCCCATATCCATCCACTGCGAAGATTAATAAACAAGGCAAATGGAACAGAGATGTAAAGCAGTCCGGTAATTAAACGGGCATAGTGCCAGGTGGTGGAAGATTTGACCAGGAAAAATTGGAGGAAGATAAGCAGGATCAGCCAACGAAAACCCATTATCCCCCATTCACTCAGGTCAATACCGGCAATCATCAATGAACCCGAACTGGCTGCCAGCATCATCAAAAAACCAAGTAACGGATAATAGAAACGGTGAAACCAATGACCTGTATCAAAGCGATTATCCACTTTCCCGGTAAGCTTCAGGTATTCATGCCAGCACCCAAAATGAACAATTGAAAAAAGGATGAAGAAACTCCAGGTATTCCACAACAATCCCGTCAGCATGACAACTGCGTACAATACAGCAGTTTGTGTTCTTGTCTTGAAAACCTCTTTATTCAGTGCCATGTGCAACGCTTTTTTCAAATTTCCCATAAACAAACCAAACCAAAGCCATGGCAAACAGTCCCCACCAAAGAGGAAACTTATCGTCCATACCATCTGCCAGTGACTCCCCCTTCATACGGAGATAATAGACCTGTCCAACTGCAACAGCATTATTCACAAAATGAGCAAGAATAGGAACCCAGATATTCCGGCTTGTTGCGTACATCATACCGAGCATAACGCCCATGGCTGTTCTCGCAAGGAGTCCGTAAAAGGAAAAATGAATGGCGCTGAATAAAAGCGAGGTAATGATGATGCTGACCCAGATATTTCCGGTTGAACGCTGCATCATATTCTGAAAGCCAGCCCTGAAAAATACTTCTTCAACAACTGCAGGTACCGCAGCCATTACAATCAGGGATATGAGCAGGTCTGATATGGAATCCATGCGGGACATGACCTCCAGCTGTTGCATATACCTGGTTTCCATTTCCGTAAAATATGTTTTCAGGGAGGAAGTCAGAGGAATCATCTCATTGAGTGTGGCCAGTGAACCTGCAATCACCATGGTTACAATCATCAGCAAAACAGCCCAGCCGAATGCCGGCAAAGGTGTTTTTTGCCTGAAACCCATGTATTGCAAGGGTTTTGGATTAATTATGCGGACTGCTGCATAGGTTGGAAGCAGAAACATCAGCACTGACAATACTGTTTGGACTGTTCTGACAGGATTAACAAATGCCGGATTAGTCAGGTTCATTTGCATATCAGCCATATCCTGACCCGTCATCAGTTTCCACACAAAAACAGACGCAAAACCACCAAGCATTGCTCCTGCCCCCATAAGGGCTATTAAAATAAATAATCCTGCCTTGTGGGTCATACCTGGCCTGTTGTTCTCGATTTGTTCCTGCATAGTCGTAATTTTGCTTTCCTGATGGTAAAGATAGGCAACATACAATTACCCGAATTCCCCCTTTTGCTGGCACCCATGGAAGACGTGAGTGATCCACCCTTCCGCGCTGTTTGTAAAAAAAACGGAGCAGACATGATGTACACTGAGTTCATCAGTACAGAAGGGCTGATCAGAGATGCACTCAAAAGCAGGCAGAAACTTGACATTTTTGAAGAGGAAAGACCGGTGGGAATTCAGATTTTTGGCGGGGATGAGGAAGCAATGGCGATTAGTGCGGGGATTGTGGATACAGTTAACCCGGATCTCCTTGACATCAATTTTGGCTGCCCTGTTAAAAAAGTAGTTTGTAAGGGAGCAGGAGCTGCAGTACTCAAAGACATTGATCTGATGGTGCGGCTCACAAAAGCTGTTATCAAATCCTGCCATGTACCCGTTACTGTTAAAACCAGGCTGGGGTGGGATTTTGACAGCATCAACATCATTGAAGTTGCAGAAAGGCTGCAGGATATTGGGGTTCAGGCACTTTCAATACATGGGAGAACAAGAAGTCAGCTCTATAAGGGTGAAGCAGACTGGAGCTGGATAGCGAAAGTAAAAGACAACCCTAGAATAAACATCCCCATCTTTGGTAATGGCGATATTGATTCACCGGAAAAGGCACTGGAATACCGCAACAGATATGGGGTTGATGGCATCATGATTGGCAGAGCAGCTATCGGTTATCCGTGGTTTTTCAGAGAAGTAAAACACTTTTTTGAAACAGGAGAAAAATTAGCACCGCCAAGTTTTGAAGAACGCATTGAAGTAATCAGACAACACCTCCGTGCATCAGTAGCCTGGAAAGGTCCAAAGATTGGCATTTTTGAAATGCGCAGACACTATGCCAACTACCTCAAGGGCATTCCACACATCAAACCATTGAGAACACAACTTGTAACACTAAATACACTCGAAGAAATCGAAGATGTACTCAATAGCCTGAATCCAGCTCATTTCCAGGATACTTCTGTTGTTCAGGAAGCATAAAACAGCATCATCAACTTATAATCAAGCAGCCAATCCATCATCATGACTCCCCAGCAAAAATTTGAATCACTGACAGAGCAGATGCCTGTCACCTCAGGATCGAAAGGCATTTATAAATCCTGCATAACAGCAGGAACCCTTGTATACACCTCCGGTCATGTTCCATTCGACCAGCATGGAAACAGGATTAAGGGACGGGTTGGTGCTGGAATGGACACGCTGGAAGCGAAAATGGTGGCGCGTAACGTTGGTCTTTGCATATTGCAAAGTCTGATCAATACTTATGGGAGTCTCAACCGCATTAAAAGGGTAATTAAAATTCTGGGCATGGTAAATGCCACACCAGATTTTGCGCAACACCCCATTGTAATCAATGGTTGCAGCGAGTTATTCAGAGAGATCTGGGGTGAAGATCTGGGTGTTGGAACCCGCAGTGCTGTGGGCATGGGTTCATTACCGGATAATGTTCCGGTGGAAATTGAAGCCATTTTTGAACTGGAAACAGAAGCTTAACCAATTACACAAGGTAATCATGGAAATTTATTCCCAGATAGATACACCTTCCCTGATCGTAAACCCGGATATAGTTTCTGCAAACATTGCGGAAATGGTCCGCATGGCCGGAAATGCAGACAGGCTTCGGCCGCATATCAAGACTCACAAGTCGGCAGTTGGTATTCGCATGATGTTAAATGCCGGTATCACAAAATTCAAATGTGCCACGATTGCGGAAGCGGAGTTGCTGGCCAGCAATAAAGCACCTGACGTATTGCTTGCCCATCAGCCAGTAGGTCCAAAAATCCATCGGCTTTATGAATTATCCGAAGCATTTCCCGAAACGAAATTTTCATGTATTGTAGATGATATTGACAATGCTGCGCTTATTGGTAAAACATTTAATGAACATAACCACAAAATCAGGGTTTTTGCAGACATCAATGTTGGCATGAACAGAACCGGAATCAGTCCGGATGAAAGGGCACTTGATCTTATTAAGCATATTCATAGTACCCGTGGATTGTTGTTCGGCGGATTACATGTCTATGACGGACAGCACAGACAACCCGATTTCAGTGAACGTGAAAAGGCTTGTGATAACGCATTTGAGCCTGTTTATGCATTGATTGAAATGATGCAGGCTGCAGGGTTGGAAAAGCCACATATCATTGCAGGAGGCTCTCCAACTTTTTCCATTCATGCCAACCGGCCAGACCGTGAATGCAGTCCCGGCACCAATATTTTCTGGGACTATGGCTACAGCCAGATCTGTCAGGAACAAAATTTTACCCCTGCAGTAAACATACTGACACGTGTCATATCATTACCTGCAAAAAACAGAATTTGCGTTGACCTCGGACACAAAGCAGTGGCTGCTGAAAATGAAATCATCAAAAGGGTTGTATTTCCGGATCACCCGCAATTAAAAGCTGTCAGTCAAAGTGAGGAACACCTTGTACTGGAAGCGGGTGCAGACCATACATTCAGGGTTGGAGATATGCTTTTAGGCATACCTT